>JAOUEE010000443.1 GCA_029858875.1 Acidimicrobiia bacterium | reverse complement strand
CACGCCGCTGCGCGAGCGTCTGGCGCATGGACGCGACCTCGCCCTCCAGGTGGTCGAGCTGGTGGCCGGCTTCGACTTCCCGGACCAGGAGATGGCCTACGAGTTCGTGGCCGTCAGCCATCCCGACGAGTACCCGATCCTGGGCCGGCGCATCGTGTCCGATCAGGGGCTCGACATCGGCGTGGCGGCCTTCCTCGACCACGTCACGGAGCACCACGTCGAGCACTCCACCGCGCTCCACGCACAGCTCCTGGAACGGGGCGAGTACCTGGTGGGACCGCTGGCCCGCTACAGCCTGCACTCGGCCCAGCTGGCACCGATGGCGGCCGAGGCGGCTCGGGCGGCCGGGCTGGGTGCCACCTGCCGCAACCCTTTCCGCAGCATCGTGGTTCGGGCGGTCGAAGTGGTGCACGCCTTCGACACCGCCATCACCATCATCGACGGCTACGAAGCACCCGATCGCCCGTCAGTGGACGTGGAGCCCCGAGCCGGAGTGGGCCACGGCGTGACCGAAGCTCCCCGCGGTCTGCTGTATCACCGGTACGAGATCGATGCCGATGGGCTCATCGCCGACGCGGTGATCGTGCCCCCCACCTCGCAGAACCAGGCCACCATCGAGCACGACCTGTATCACTTCGTGGAGCACCACCTCGACCTCGACGATGACGAGCTGCGGCGCCGGGCCGAAGTGACCATCCGCAACCACGATCCCTGCATCAGCTGTGCCACCCACTTCCTCGACCTCACCGTGGAGCGGTCGTGACGTCGCGGCGCCCGGTGGCGGTGATCGGTGTGGGGAACCCGATGCGGGGCGACGATGGTGTGGGTCCGGCCGCGGTGGCCCGCCTGGCCGGGGCCGATCCGCCCCTCGAGGTCGATCTGGTGACCCTCGACGGCGAGCCGGCCCGGTTGATCGAGGCGTGGCGCCACCGGCGCCGGGCCATCGTGATCGATGCCGCCTGTGGGGGCGCCGCCGCCGGGACGATCCACCGGGTGGAACCGGACCACGATCCGCCGCGCTGGTCGGCGCCGCCCAGTTCGCACGGGGCGGGGGTGGCCGAGGCACTTGCGCTGGCCCGGGTGATGGATGCCCTGCCCGAGCACCTGGTGGTGTTCGGCATGGAGCCCGGCGACCTGACGCTGGGCGAGGGTCTGTCGGACCAGGTCCGAGCGGCCCTGCCCGACCTCGTGGCCCAGGTGCGGGCCGAGGCGACGAGATGACCGTCGCCGGGCCGACCGTGGTGGGGGAGCGGATCGAGATCACGGGCGTCGTGCAGGGGGTGGGCTTCCGCCCCTTCGTGGCCCGCCTGGCTACCGAACTGGGTCTGGTGGGGTGGGTGGGCAACGACTCGACGCAGGTCCTCATCGAGGTGGCCGGCGACCCGACGACACTGGACGAGCTGGCGCGCCGGCTGGTGGCCGAGGCCCCGCCACTGGCCACCATCGAAGAGCTGGCCCGGCATCGGATCGGGTCGGTGGCTGCGGAGGGCTTCGTCATCGCACCCAGTCGCACCGGGTGCGGCGATCGCACCCTGGTGCCCCCGGACACGGCGGTGTGCGATGACTGTGTGGCCGAGTTGTTCGATCCGGCCGACCGCCGTTTCCGCCACCCGTTCATCACCTGCACCAACTGTGGGCCCCGCTACACCATCATCCGCGACCTGCCCTATGACCGGGCGGCCACCACCATGGCCGGGTTCGATCTGTGCCCCGACTGTGCGGGGGAGTACCACGACCCCACCGATCGCCGTCACCACGCCCAGCCGATCGCTTGTCACCGGTGCGGGCCGGAGTTGGCCTTTCTCCGCGGGAAGCGTGGGCGGACCGCCGGCGAGCGGGCGGTGACCGGCGCTCGCCAGGCGTTGTCCGAGGGCCGGGTGGTGATGGTCAAAGGAGTGGGCGGATTCCATCTGGCCTGTGCCGCCACCGACGATGGCGCGGTCGCCACACTGCGCCGCCGCAAGCATCGGCCCGACAAGCCGTTCGCGGTGATGGTGAGCGATCTCGATGCCGCTCACGTGCTGGCCCACATCGACCGGTCCGAGGCCGCCCTGTTGACCTCACCGGCCCGGCCCATCGTCCTGCTGCGGGCCCGTGGTGACACCGAGTTGTCGCACCAGGTGACCAGAGGCAGTCCGCTGATCGGGGTGATGCTGCCGTACACCCCGGTGCATCATCTGCTGCTGGAAGAACCTTCGGGGCCGCTGGTGATGACCAGCGCCAACCTCGCCGGCGAGCCCATCGTCCACCTCGACCCCGGTGCCGCCATCCGATTGGCCGCCCTGGCCGACGCCCTGTTGACCCACGACCGGCCCATCGTCGTGCCCTGTGATGACTCGGTCGTGCGCGTAGTGGGCGAGCAGCTGCTGCCCGTGCGTCGGGCCCGGGGATATGCCCCGCTGCCGGTGTCGCTCCATCGGCCTCGGCGGCGGGTGTTGGCCGTGGGCGGCGAGCTCAAGAACACGTTCTGTGTCACCTCCCACGACCATGCGTGGGTCAGCCAGCACCTGGGCGACATGGGCAACCTGGCCACGGTGGAGGTCTTCGAGGCATCGGTGAACCACCTCCTGGAGCAGTTCGATCTGGAGCCCGACGTGGTGGCCGTGGACACCCACCCCGGGTACGCCACCGCGCGCTGGGGCCGCGCCCGTCACCCCGAGCGGATCGTGGAGGTGCAGCATCATCACGCTCATGTGGCCGCCGTCATGGCCGAGCACCAGTTGGACCCGGCCGAGCCGGTCATCGGATTCGCCTTCGACGGCACCGGCTACGGCACCGACGGCGCCATCTGGGGTGGCGAG
>JAOUEE010000442.1 GCA_029858875.1 Acidimicrobiia bacterium | reverse complement strand
GCTCCGCCGCAGTCCCGTGAGCCGCGAACCGCTGCGAGACGATCCGAAGGAACGACGCGGGAAACTCAGTTGAGCTGGACGATGCCCATCCGGACCGCCCGCAGGACGGCCTGGGTGCGATCGCGGGCGTCGAGCTTCTGGTAGATCGAGGCCAGGTGGTTCTTCACCGTCTTCTGGCTGATGTACAGACTCTCGGCCACCTCGGGGGTGGAGCAGCCGTCGGCGATCAGCTGGAGGACCTCTTCCTCACGCTTGGTCACCACTCGCTCTGCCTCGGCTGCGTCGGCCGCTTCGAGCTTGCGTACCTCGTTCAGCATCGACGCGGCCAGCTGCGGCGACAGGGCGGTGTCGCCGCGGGCGGCCATCTCGACGGCCGAGGCGATCTCGTCGGTGGAGCAGTCCTTCACGAGGTAGCCGCTGGCTCCGGCCCGGATGGCACTGGTGAGGATCTCCTGATCGGCGTGCATGGTGAGCATCACGATCTGGGTGTTCGGCAGCGTCTGGCGGAGTTGACGGCAGGCTTCCACCCCATCCATCTCCGGCATGGTGACGTCCATGAGGATCACGTCGGGACGGGTGGCTTCGGCCAGCTGCACTGCTTCGGCCCCGTTGCGGGCCTCGGCGACGACGTCGAATCCCATTTCGGTCATCGATCGGCGAAGGCCCTCGCGGAGCATGCGGTGATCGTCGGCAATCATCAATCGGATGGTCATCGGGACAACCCTCGTGTTCGGTCCTGGGTCGTCCTTCGATGGGGACGACCTCCGCACTCCATCGGTCCGGTGCGGCGGGGATTGAGGACATGCATCTCAACGGACCTGGCCGGAGCCGACCGCCGGACCGCGAGCGTCGGGCCGGGGTGCACCCAGCACGCACCGCACCACCGTGCCTCGCCCCGGCGAGCTCTGAATCTCGAGCGAGGCGCCGATCGAGCTGGCCCGCTCGCGCATCCCCACCAGGCCGTACGAGTCGGTCCGTCCGGCGCCGCTCTCGAAGCCCCGCCCGTCGTCGCTCACCTCGAGGGTCGCTCGCTTGCCGTCGTCGCGCCACGTCACCAGCACGCGCTCGGCGTCGGCGTGACGCTCCACGTTGACCAGTGCCTCCTGTGCGATGCGCCACATCTCACGCTCCTGGCGGATGGGCAGTCGTCGCTCGGCCTCGCAGAGCAGTTCGATCTCGAGGTTGCTGCGCTCCATCAGGCGGCCCGCGAACGAGTCCAGCACCGTGGGTAGGTCGGTCTCGTCGGACACGTCGGTCCGGATGTCGTACAACGTGTCCCGCACCTCGCGCACGGTGCTCCGTACGTCCTCGCGCAGCCGAGCCAGGCTGTCGGTCACCTCTTCACCGCTGCTCTCGCGCTGGATGATCCGGTCCAGCTCGAAGCCCAGGTACGCCAGCGACTGACCGATGCGGTCATGCAGGTCACGGGCGATGCGAGTGCGCTCCTCGTCGGCCCCGACGGTGCGCAGGCGGCCGAACCAGCGGGCATTGTCGATGGCGAGGGCAACGGGCTCGACGAAGCCGTTGAGCAGCTCCACTTCGCGTTCGGAGAAGTGGGACGGATCCCGGTGCTCGATGGCCAACAGGCCGATCAGCGCGCCGCGGGCCAACAGCACGCTGTACAGGCCCGATCCCGAGGTGGGGATGGTGCCGGGTCCCTGCCGACCGGAGAGATCCGACACGTGCTCCAGGCGATTGTGGGCGATCGCCCGCTTCAGCGGATTGGGCAGCTCGGTGGGACCGAAGCGATCGGGACCGGTGGCGCCCTCACGGCGAAGGACGTGCCATCCGGCGTCGGTCTCGTCGAACAACAGGATGTGGACGTAGTCGAAGTCGAACAGCCCTCGGAGCCGAGCCACCGTGGTGTCGAGCACGTCCTTCATGTCGAGCGAGGCGGGCAGGGTCTGGGCCACCCGGTGCAGGGCGAACAGCAAGGCGTTGGCGTCGCTCAATCGCTCCAGGCGGTCGAGCGCCAGGTGATGTTGGCGATCGGCCTCGCCCGAGATGCGCCTGGTGTAGCCGGCGATGAGGGCGACCAGCAGCAGCACCACCGTCCACTGGATGGCCGCCTCGGGTTCGAGTCGGTCGAGCAGTTGGTCCGACAGCGTGATGGTCAGGGCCGACACGGCGCCGATGCGCAGCGCGAAGCCGAATCCCCGCGCGAAGCCGGCCACGATCACCGCCGACGCCATCGAGAAGACGAACGGCGAGTCCCACCCGCCCGAGGACACAACGGCGCTGATCATCAGCGCCACCTCGAGGATCACCTCGAAGGTGGTGCGCACCCGGCGGGTCAGTGCCACCGGCGAGACCGAACGGTAGATCGTGTAGGCGACCAGACCACCACACCAGGCCACCACCACCCAGTCACGGACCACGAACCCGAGAACGGCGAGGGCCAGCGATACGGCCGTGGTCCCCCACCGCACGGCGATGACCACCGGCCGGAACGACTTGGCCTGGTCCTCATCTTCCAACGGGAGCATCTCGCCGTCACCGGGACGACCGACCCGGGCCAGCGGACGCAACAACGAGCGGGTCCGGTGGGTGGTGGGATGGCTCAGCAGGCGGCTGACGCGGGCCGCCTCCTCCTCGGTCGGGATCCAGGTCGGATCGATCGGTTCGATGACGGGTCCTCGTGATCGACGGGCGCGTGCGCGACAGCGGGATCTCCTATCGGCCCGCCGGAGGCCGGAATTACCTCCCGACCACCGTCACGGACCGTCGACGTGCGGCTGCTACCGTGCCCGCCCATGATCGAGTTCGGGCTCACGGGCGGCATCGGCTCCGGCAAGTCCACCGTGGC
>JAOUEE010000441.1 GCA_029858875.1 Acidimicrobiia bacterium | reverse complement strand
GGTGCTGGTGAATCGGCTGATCCCAATCGAGGTGGGTCCGGTACTGCAGGGATGGGTGCAGGAGCAGTCCGAACGTATGACCGAGATCGACCAGCACTTCGGCCCGCTGCCGGTGATCCCCGTCGAGCTGGCATCGAGCGAAGCGGTCGGACTCGACGCCCTGCGCCGACTGGGGACCGAGGTCTACGGCGACACCGACCCCGCTCGCAACCTGCACCCCCATGAGGTGATCCGGCTGGACCTGTCGGGAACCGAGCCGGCCATCGAGGTCGACATCCCCCACGCCCAGTCCGGCGAGGTCGAGGTCCATCGCCGGGGCGACGAGCTGTCCATCGGCGTGGGGCCCTATCGCAGCAATCTGTGTCTGCCCGAAGGTCTGCGCCGCCGCTCGGTCCGCTCGGCGGCGTTTCGCAACGGCACCCTTCGGGTGAGCTTCGACGGGGACCCGGCCCGCACATGAACAGCGCGGCCGACGACTCCACCGGTGACGCCCTCAGGGCCGCGGCTCAAGAGCTGATCCGCGCCACCCGCGGTTTCCTCGACGCGGCCGAGGTGGCCCTGGCCGACGACGAGCGAATGACCGAATGGGCCGAGCGCGGTCGCGAGGTCGTCAACGGTTTCCTCACCGGTTTCACGTCGCCGCGACCGGGCGACGCACCGCCCGACGACGATCCGGGTATCGAACGCATCGACCTCGACTGACAATCGTTCGAATTTGGTCGAGTCGGCGGGATCAGCTGCCGATGGACCCTGTGATGCGAATCGTACGCTTCCACCTCGAACCCGAGCCTCTGACGCTGCACCCCCGCCTCACCGTGTGGGCAGGGCTCGACACCACCACCCGGCACGCCATGCTCGACGCAGCTCGCATGGTGTGCGCCGGCGAGCAGCCGGCCCAGCCCGTGCTCCTCGAAGCGCACGGGCTTCTCCTCGACGCCGATCGCTCCACCGCGGCGATGCTGGAGCTGGATCGCAAGATCGATCCGGTGCTGGTGATCCACGACCTGTCATGGAACCGCGAGGAACTGGAGCGCCAGGCCCGCGAGGCTTCGGCCACGCCACTGGATCGGGCCGAATCAGCTGTTGCCGCCGGGGAGGCATCGGTGGAGTCGGCCAAGGCCGAGCTGTACTCGGTGACCCGCGAGGCGGACCGGCATCGTCAGTACATCAGCCAACTCGAGCAGGAGGTCGGGCGACTCGGATCGATCGTCGATCAGCCCGCTCCGGCCCAACTCAACGCGGTGCTCCATGCCGTCACCGACATGGAGCTCGAGCTGCGAGTTCGAACCGGGGCCCTGGCCGCCTACGACATCGGGCGGGTCAACAGCCGTCTCCAGCGCCTGGGCCTGATCGCCGCGGCCCTGTCCGGAGGCAATACCCGAGATGCCGGCTCGGTGCAGATGGCACTCGACGTCGCCCGCGAGCGAGCCTTCGCCGGCCCGCGGCCCGACCCCGTGGCTCATGCGTTGGCCGACCGGTTGGAGGCACTCCAGGACGAGCTGGTGCGTTTCGAGGGGGCGTTCCGTCACGACGGCCAGGGCATCCAGGAACTGGGTGAGCGACTGGAGTCGGTGCAACGCCGAGTTGCCGAAGCTCGCACCCGAGCCCGCGAGGTGTCCCACGATCCCACCGTGGTGGCCGCGCTGGAGCAGGCTCACGAACGGGTGCTCACCCTCGAACGACAGGCCGCCAGTCGCTTCAAGAACCGCACCGCCGAGCGCGAGCTCGAGCAGGCTCGCGCCGGCGAACGGACGCTGCTCGATGAGCTGGGCCAGGCCTCGTGGATGGACTACATGCTCGAGCTGTCCACCGGCTCAGGTCAGACACCCGAGCAGGCCGAGGTACGGGCCGCCGAAGCGGAGCAGACCCGAGTCGAGTCAGCGTGGGCTGCACTGGCCCAACAGATGGAAGCCGATCCTCGCATGGCGCAGCTGTTGGCCGAGCTCGATCAGGCGGCAGCTCAGGCCGTGGCTCTCGTCGGGGACGTGGACGATCCCATCCCCCTCCTGCGTTCCATGCAGATCGCCGCGGCCTCTCCGGAGGTCCGTGATGCCGCGGTCTCCGCTCTGCGTCGCGCCCTCGCCGATGCCGGTGCCGAAGGATTCGACCAGGTCGCCGACGTGGAGCTCGGTCAGGCCGCCGAAGCCTGGGTGGCTGCCGAGCTGGCCACCAGCCCCGTCCCGGCGATCGTGGAGGCAGGGCAGCAGGTCAACCGGGAGTTGGCTCGATTGGAGTGGCTGGCCTCGGCCTTCGCCACGGGCGGGGTTCGGATGGAGGAGCATCCGCAGGCCGCGACGCTCGTGCACCAGCTGATCGCCGCCGAGGACGCATTCGATCAGATGGCCGCTGCCCTCGGGCCCGTCGTGGAGCGAGCTCGCGAGCTCGAGCACCGCCGGGCCGCGTTCGCGGCCGCCGAGAAGCGCATCGGTGACGCGCAGATGCAACTGGGTGCCTCGTCGGAGTATCTCGGCCAGGTACAGGCCGAACGGGACCGGCTCCTGCGAGCGGCAACGCCCTCCACCCGCGCCATGCACGGCGGAAGCCGTGAGCCCGAGCAGCTCGACCTGGGCGCCGAGGTGGTCCGCCAGGTCGCCGATCGGGTCTCGCAGCTGCGGGACTGCGGCTACTCGGGATCGCTGCCGCTGTTCATCGATCGGGCCTTCGACGAGCTGGACTCCGACATCTTGTTCGCCGTGTTGACCGCGGTGAAGAACCTGTCGGCAGCCGTGCAGGTGGTCCTGCTCACCGACCGGGCCGAGATCGTGGACTGGGCTCGTATCCTCACGCCGGAGCAGGCCCGCTGCTCGGTGATCG
>JAOUEE010000440.1 GCA_029858875.1 Acidimicrobiia bacterium | reverse complement strand
GGCAACGTCGAGCGCCCGGTTGCCGTCGTCTTGGCCGACGACGAGATGCCCCACCTCTTCACCCCGTTCATCGCCGACGCCGCGGCCGAGCTGGACCTGGACGCGGAGCATCTCCACGGTCCGACGTATCTCGACTTCGACGAGGGTGTCGACGCCTTCGCTCGAACGCTGGCCGATCTGATCCCAGCCACGGCGACGATCGGGATCGACGATGTGACCGGTGCCATGCACGGGGCTCGGGAACGTCTGTTCCCGAGCTGGCCGCCCCGGGGCGCGAGCGATGTGATGGGCGCGGCGCGGGTGATCAAGACCCCCGACGAGCTCGCGTGTCTCCGCCACGCGCTGTGGATCACCGAGCAGGCCATGGCCGACGTCCAGTCCCAGCTCGTGCCCGGCGCCCGCCAGACCGATCTGACCGCCACCTTCCTGCACCGGGTCTTCGAGCTCGGCGCTGAAGCCAACGTCCTCGACCCGATCTGGCAGGTGATGCCCGATCACCAAGCCGACCTGCCGTGGACCGTGCACGGCGACATCGCCTGCCCGCTGTTGAGCAGCGAGCGGGTGCTGGCCAAGGGCGACGTTCTCTGGGTCGACACCGGGATCCAGTACGGCGGATATCACTCTGATTTCGGGCGCACGTGGGTGGTCGGAGACGATCCCACCGCTCGTCAGCAGGCCCAGCACCGTCGGTGGCTCGACATCAACGATGCGGCCCTGTCCGTCACCCGAGCCGGGGCCTGCGCGGCCGACCTGACGGCTGCGGCCAAGGAGCTGTGTGGCGGCGAGCAGCCTTGGATGGCGCACTTCTACCTCGGCCACGGACTCGGCCTCGACAGCGCCGAGGCGCCCTACGTCGGCACCGACCTGGGAGACGAGTACGACCGACGCCTCGTGCTGGCGGCGGGCACCGTGCTGGTCATCGAGCCCATCGTGTGGGACGAGGGACACAGCGGCTATCGGTCAGAGAACGTGTTCGTCGTCACCGACGACGGCTGGCTCAACCTCAGCGACTACCCCTACGACCCGTATGGCAGCTGAACCGCTTCCGGATCCACAGCCACTCAGGCACGCTCGTCGTGACCGAACCGTCGCGGCGATGGAGGCCCACGATCTCGACGTGCTGGTACTCGGACGGGTGGCCAACATCCGCTACGTGTCGGGCGTGCCGATCCTCTGGAACGCGGGCACCCGACCGTTCGGCCCCGGCTGTGTGGTGGTGCGTGCGACGCGTGAGGTCTATCTGATGAGCACGTGGGACGAAGGGGTTCCCGAGGAGATCCCCCATGATCATCTCTACGGGATCACCTGGAATCCGATGAACCTCGTCGAGGTGCTCAGGGGCATCGGTGTCGACGTCGAACCTGGCCGGGTCGGCACCGATGCGATGTCGCCGCTGTTCGCGCAGCTGCTGCCGATGGCTTTTCCCAACGCCGACATCGTCGACGGAAGCGCTGCGCTGCGAGCGGCACGGCGAATCAAGACGAGCGAGGAAGTCGATGCCATCCGGGTGGCCGTCGGCGTCGCCGAGGTGGGCCTGGCGGCCGCGGTCAGTGGCCTGCGGCCCGGGGTGAGCGAGCGTGAGCTGACCGGCGTGTTCATGGACGCCATGGCGTCGCACGGCGTCACCACGCCGTCGACCCAAGACGTCGTACGCATCACGTCCACCCGAGCCAGGGGCGACGCGCCCGTCCAGGATGGTGACCTCGTCGCGTTCAACGCCGGAGTCGTTGCCAACGGCTACACCGGAGAGGTGGGACGAACCTGGCCGGTCGGGGCGAACGGCAACCGGACGCCCGTCAGCGACCTGTACCAACGGTGGGAACAGCTCTGGTCTCGGCTGATCGGCGCATGCCAGCCCGGCGTGCCCGCAAGCGCGCTACTCGAGGCCTATGAGGCGACGGACGAGCCGCTACCGCTGACGCCGATCGGACGTGGCCTCGGGCTCGGCTTCGACGACCCGGTGATCACTCGCGACCTCCGTGAGACCGCATCGATGGAACGCTTGGATCCCGGCGTCGTCCTCGTTGTCACCGGAAGCGTCGTCGACGACACCGCCGGGACGATCACGGGCTCCGAGGCGGTGCTCATCACCCCGGATGGACCCGAGGTGCTGTCGGCGAGCCCGTTCTGGAACCGCAGGTCAGCAGGAGGAATGGCATGAGCGAAGACGAGACCCCCGCAGAGGATCTCATCCTCTACGAGAAGAATCCGGCGACGAAGATCGCGACCATCACGCTGAATCGACCCGATCGTCTCAACGCACCGACCATCGCCATGCGTCTGCGCTACGCCGAGCTGCTCCATCAGGCCAACATCGACGACGATGTGAAGGTCCTCGTCATCCGGGGGGCCGGCGACGACTTCGGCAGCGGGCAGGACCTACCGGAGTTCATGGAGGCGCATCGGAGCGACGACGGCCTCTTGGAGGAGGTGCAGCTCGAGGGAGCTGATGTCACGTACCCGCCGCGCCACCAATTTCGGCACGGCGCAACCGCCACCCAGTGGTTCGCCGATCCGCGCAGCGGCTGCCGGACGCTGCAGGAGTTCAAGAAGATCAGCATCGTCGAGGCCAAGGGGTACGTCTACGGGTGGCACTTCTACCAAGCAGGTGACGCAGACCTCGTGATCTCGTCGGACGACGCTCTGTTCGGGCACGCGGCGTGGCGCTACTCGGGCACGGCACCGCGCATGTGGTGGTGGGCGACGACGATGGGGCTGCGCAAGTTCCAGGAGATGGTCTTCACCGGTCGGCCGTTCACCGCTGCGGAGATGGCAGAGCTCGGCTTCGTGAACAGTGTGGTGTCCCGTGAGCAGCTCGAGGC
>JAOUEE010000103.1 GCA_029858875.1 Acidimicrobiia bacterium | reverse complement strand
AGGACGCGGTTGGCTCGGTAGACGAGGTACATGCCCACCGAGACGAGGGCGGTGGTGATGCCCAGGATCACGCCGTTGAGCAGCGCGCCCATCGGCATCGGGAAGAGGATCTGCTGGACCGCGACCAGCCCGAGCCCGGGCCCCAACCACTGCGCGGCGTCGGCCAGCGCGCTAGTGGCGTCGCGGTTGGCCACGAGCCTCGTCCCCCAAAGTCGTCCCCGATGTGCTGTGGAACGGCAGCGTACCAGTCCCCATCAGCCTGTTTACCCGTCCGTAAACACCGTGGTGGTGAACACCGTGGTCGGATCCGACCTCGTCGGTCGGGGCCGGCTCAGAAGAGGTCGCCCTCGGTGGCGCCGGTGTACTTCTTGATGTCCATGCCGGTGATGCCGAAGCCGCCCATCTTGGCCTGGAACTCGGTCATGTGCGGGGTGCCGAAGTGGCTGCCCAGCGCATCGTCGTCGGCCCACTTCTCGTAGACGTGCACCAGACCGGGCTCGATGGGATCGACGCTGAACACGTACGCCAGGTTTCCGTCCTCTTGATGGGTGGCTCGCATGCAGACGACGGCGGCCTCCATGGCCTCCTCGACCCTGGTGGGGTCCATCTGGATGGTGCCGGCGATGATGATCATGAGGGTCTCCTGGTGGTCCGCGAATGGCCGCCGACCCTAGCCCCGGGTCGGTCGGCCCGGCGAGAACGGACCGGCGGCGGGCGATGCAGACGCGGTCAGTGCGAGCCGAAGAGGTGCCGACAGGCATCGAATCCCGTCACCTCGACGGATGGCCGGCCCGGCACCGCGCGCCAGGCGTCGGCGCTGAGGTGGAGTCGAACCTCGGTGTCCACCTGGCCGCCGAAGGAGGTCCGTCGCGTGCCGTTGTCGATGTACCCGAGCGCTCGGCTGACGGCCAGCGAAGCCTCGTTCCCGGCGCGGGCTCCCGAAGCGGCCCCGCCGGCCCCGAGGATCTCGAACGCGAAGTGCAGCACCGCAGCCCGCATCTCCTTGCCGAAGCCCCGGCCGCGGTGGTCGTGTCCGAGCCACGATCCGCTGGCCACCTCACCGAGGAGTGCGAAGTCGGTGGCCAGGAGGGTCTGGTTGCCGATCACCTGGCCTCCGTGTGCCACCGCCAGGCTGAGCGACCAGGCCTGGGGACTCCAGTTGGCTCGCGTCCCCCAGTGGTGCTGGATGAACTGCTGCTCGTACTCGGGGCTGTCGAGGTGGCAGAAGTCGAAGAGGAACGGGATGCGGTCGGGATCATGGAGCCCCCCTCGGGCCAGCTCGACCAGGGCGGCGACATCGTCGTCGGTGGCCAGGCGCAGCTCGAGGCGGGGCGTCCGGATACGCAGGTCGAACAGCGGCCAGAGTGGATGTGCCATGTCGGCAACCGTAGAGAGCAGGCCGCCGGCGTGTCGGCCATTTCCGGGTGGCGGATGGACCGGGAGCCGATTCGTCAGCGGCGGTCACGCTCGAGCTCCGCCATGGCGGCGAAGAGCTCCATCACGTTGCTCCGAGCGTGGCCGGGATCGAGCTCGGCGTACACGGCGTCGACGTTGATCACGATGCGCTCCCAGTCACCCCAGTCGCGGTATTCACCCAGATCGATGTCGAAGGCGGCCTCCCGCACCGACAGCCCGGCCTGGTGCCGGGCCGTGGCCTCTCGCTGCACGAACGCGAGGTAACGCCGCACCATGTCCACGCCGGTGGCATCGGTGAGGGGGCCGTGGCCGGGGACGACGACGGCGGGGTCGAGCGAGTCGATCAGGTCGCAGGCGGCCAGCCAGTTGGCGACGGGGCCGTCCCAGATGATCGGCGTGCCGTAGACGAAGAGGATGTCGCCGGTGAACACCACCCCGGCGTCGGGCAGGTGGGCGATCACGTCGCCGGCCGTGTGGGCCGGGCCCACCTCGTGCAGATCCACCCGTCGCCCCCCGGCATCGACGTCGAGGCGGTGCCGGAACGTGGTGGTGGGCGGGGTGCTGGTGATGTCGTCGAAGCGAAACGGGCCGAATGCCCGACCGAGGTAGTCGTCGAGCGGTTCGCCGTAGCCGCCGCCGGCCAACGCCCCCAGCATGGCTGGTGGAAGTGACTCCATCTCCTGGCGGGCGGCCTCGGATGCGATGATCTCGGCGCCGGTGACCAGCTCGTTGCCGTAGCAGTGGTCGCCGTTGGCGTGGGTGTTGACCAGGGTGCGGATCGGCGCCCGCTCGGTGGCCGGCCCCATGGCCGCGAGCATCGTCGCGGTGAGCGACAGGTCGAACAGCGTGTCGACCAGCAGCGATTCGCCCTCGCCCGTGGCCAGTCCGGCGTTGGACCA
Organism: Acidimicrobiia bacterium; assembly: GCA_029858875.1. Lineage (GTDB taxonomy): Bacteria > Actinomycetota > Acidimicrobiia > Acidimicrobiales > SHLQ01 > JAOUEE01. The sequence continues at coordinate 9,200 of JAOUEE010000103.1, read as the reverse complement.
TCCCCAGCCCCCGCCGGCCTGCATCCAGGCGTGGACCCCCTCGGCGATCTCCACCAGACCGGTGCCGTAGTCCCGGTTGTTCCGCTCGAACGTTGCCATGAGCGGATGCTACGACGGGTACCGGTGCAGCGCCCGCAGTAGGGTCGGTGCATGGCACGAATCGACGTTCCCGATGGGCCCGGGCTGGAGCGCGAACGGGTATGGGCCCACTCCATCACGTTCGGTCTGGCCGCCAAGGCCGTGTCCGATGTGGTGTACGAGCAGGCCAGCTTCAGCTCGCGTGAGCGCGAGGTGGCTCGCATGCGGATCGCGCAGATCAACGACTGCCACATATGACTGACCACACGATCTGCATCGGCGATGCAGGACGGATTCGGCGAGGAGCTCTACGCCGCGGTGCAGGACTGGCGCGAGGCCCGCGGGTTCACGGTCCGCGAGAGGCTGGCCGCCGAGTACGCGGAGCGGTTCGCGCTGGACCACACCAACCTCGACGATGGGTTCTGGGATCGCATGCGGGCCGTCTACTCCGATGCCGAGATCCTGGAGATGACGATGGCCATCGGCACGTTCATCTCGCTGGGCCGAACCCTCGCCGTGCTCGAGGTGGCCAACGAGTGCGCCCTCAACTGGGCGCCCGGCGACGGAGAGGATCCGGCGTGAGCCTTCGTGACCTGGCGGCTGGTGCCGCCCGCACGGGTGCCGGCATCTGGCAGGGGGTGGCCGACGCCATCGAACCGGCGGTCGACGCCTCGACGGCTCCGGCGAAACCGGTCGTCGTCCCTGCGCCCGGCCAGGAGCCGACCCGGGCCGATGCCCTCGTGAGCTCGGGCGAGGCGATGCTGGTGCCCATCGACAGTTGGACCCGCATCGTGGACCAGATGGCCAATCTGCACGAGGCCGGTCAGCAGTTGGCCGAGGCACGCGAGCGGGCAGCCAAGGCCGAGACCGAAGCCGCCTTCCTGCGGGCCCAGTTGGCCGAAGCCAAGAAGCGCCGGCGGTCAGGACCGTCGCCCGCCCCGGCCGGAGAGGGGTCGGCCTCGCCGGGTACGGGGCCCTTGCGCCGCTCGGCCCTCGGGCTGGCCGACCGAGCCCGCCGCCGGGCGCGGGGCTGGATCGGTAGCTGACCCGGTCGACGAGGCCACGAGGGGCCGCCGGTTCACACGGGTCCCCAGGGTGGCGGGCCGATGCCGATCAGCCGGCCCGAGGCATGGACGGCGCATTCCACCTTCCGTCCATCGGAGAGGCCGAGGTGCACCCGATGGCCAGCCATGCCCCACAACAGATGGTCACTGTTGACGACGCGGCCTCCCCATCCGGCCGGTTGGCGTTCGTCGATGATGTCGCGCAGCTGCACCCGCACCTCGCCGATGTCACCGTGGTCGGTGATGAGCCGGACGGGCCCGGAGTACTCCATGGGCACAGTTTCGCGGCTCGGCGCCGATCGTGGGATCCTCGGCGCCGTGTGCACGTCGTCGTTCGTCCCGTCCACCGATGGCGTCCAGGTGCGCGTGCACGACTTCGGCGGTGACGGGCCCGACCTGTTGCTCTGTCATGCGACGGGCATGCACGGCATGGTGTGGAGCCCGGTGATCGGCCAGCTGACCGGTTCGTTCCGCTGCGTGGCGTTGGACTTCCGGGGCCATGGCGACAGCGCCGTGCCGGTCGGGAGCTCGCTGGCCTGGACCGGCATGGCCGACGATGTCCTGGCCGTGGTCGACGGTTTGGGCCTGGTCGGGGCACTGCGTGCGGCCGGCTGGTCGATGGGCGGTTGCGCCCTGGCGCTGGCCGGTCTGGAGCGTCGCGGTCTGTGGCGGGCCGCATGGGCCATGGAACCGATCATCTTCGGGGCCGACACGGTCGAGATCTCCGGTGCGACGCGCGGCAACGCGCTGGCCGATTCGGCCCGCCGTCGTCGGGAGGTGTTCGCCACTCGCGACGAGGCCATCGCCAACTACGCGTCGAAGCCGCCGTTCGACCGGGCCGAACCAGCCGCGTTGCGGGCGTATGTGAACCATGGCTTCGAGGACCTCGACGACGGCACGGTGCGCCTGAAGTGTCGAGGTGAGACCGAGGCGAGGGTGTTCGAGCTCTCCGTCACCGAAACCGGCAGCCGGCTCGGAGAGCTCGACTTCCCCTTCACCGTGGTGGCCTCGGGTGACGGCTTCCCGCCGGCGCTGGTGGCCCCCTGGGTGGCGAGCCAGCTCGGTGCGGGCACCCTGGAGCGGATGGAGGATCTCAGTCACTTCGCGCCCATGGAGGACCCCACCCGTGTGGCCGCCAGCATCCGCCGGGCCGTGGCGTGAGCGACCAGGCCCGGACCTGGCTGGGACTCGAACCGACGCACAACCCGTACCGGTGGATCCTGCCGATCACACAGGGGATCTGTACCGGTCACCGGTTCCTGTTCGGGGGCTGTGGGCTGGGGGCTGCCCTGGCCGCCCTCGAGGGCACCACTGGCCGGCCGGTGGTGTGGGCAACGGCCCAGTACCTGTCGTACGCGCCGGCCGGTCAGGTCCTGGACCTCGACGTGGTGGTGGCTGTGGAAGGGCGCAAGACCACGCAGGCTCGGGTGACCGGGCATGTCGGTGGCACCGAGATCCTCACCGTGAACGCGGCTCTGGGCGGTCGTGACCATCCGGCCGAGCAGCGATTCCCCGACATGCCGTCGGTGCACCCGGCCCATGTGGGACCCGAACGAGAGCCCTTCAGCGACACCGACAGCCTGTCCAACCGGCTCGATCAACGGTGGGCGGTTCCCGTCGGGCAGGAACCGGGCAAGGGGTCGATCCGCTTCGGGCCGGGCCGAACCGCGCTGTGGACCCACATGCCGGGTCTCACCGATGGATCGGCGGCGGGTCTCGCCGTCCTGGGCGACTTCGTCCCCATGGGCATCAGCGTGGCCCTGGACGAGCCCACCATGAGCAACAGCCTCGACAACACCCTGCGCGTCTTCGCCGCCGAGCCGTCCGAGTGGTTCCTGCTCGACATCAACATCGAGGGGGTGGCACGGGGGTTCGGGCACGGGTTCGTCCACATCTGGAGCGAGTCCGGTGCGCTGTTGGCCATCGGCAGCCAGTCGGCCATGGTCCGCCGGCGCCCGGGTGACGAATGGCCGCCGCCCCGCCGCACCGCCTGAGGATCGGCCCGAACCGGTGGGCCGGAACCGCTCGGGGCTCCGACCCACCGACCCGTTTGGTCGGACGCAGTGCGTCCTGGAGGGGATTTGTCCGTAGACGATCGTTATCGACGACCCCGAGGTCCCGAAGGTTCGGTACGGGACCGAAAAGATCTGCAGCAAGCCATTCCGGTAGGGTGCCGGCCAGCCGATGGGGGAGTGGATGACCGGCCGATTGACGGACAAGGTGGCGGTCATCACCGGCGGGGGGAACGGCATCGGCCGGGCCACAGCGGTGCGATTCGCCGAGGAGGGAGCGGCCGTACTGGTGGCCGACATCCAGGCCGACCGTGGGGCCGAGACGGTGGCGTTGGTGCAGGAGGCGGGTGGTCAGGCCCGGTTCTTCTCCCTCGATGCGGTCAGCCCCGACGACAACGACGCCATGGCCCAGGCCGCGGTCGAGGCCTTCGGGTCCATCCACGTGGTGGTCACCGCGGCGGGGATCACCCACGCCGACTACTCGTCGGGTGACCTCGAGGCCGACCTCAAGATGGCTGCGGGGGCCATGGAGTACGCCGACGAGCCGGCCCGGGCCTTTCCCGAATCCGATCTCGACAACTGGCGCCGGGTGATCGACGTCAACCTCACCGGCACGCTGCTGGCCATGCAGGCGTGCACGGCTCGGATGCTCGATGCCGGGACCCGGGGCTCCATCGTCACGCTGGCGTCGATCGCAGCCAAGCACCCCGATGCCGGCCCGTTGGCCTACACGGTGTCCAAGGCCGGGGTCTGGATGCTCACCAAGAAGGCGGCCCGGATGCTGGCGCCGGCCGGCATCCGGGTCAACGCCATCGGGCCCGGGTTCATCGACACCAACATGACGGCGTTCATCGATCTGATCGAGACCGAGGCGGGGATCTCGCCGCTGGCCGACATGATCCCCCTGGGGCACAAGGGCCAGCCTCGCGACATCGCCAACTGCGCCCTGTTCCTGGCCAGCGACGAGTCGGCCTACTTCACCGGCGAGATCCTCCACCCCGACGGCGGCTTCTTCACCGAGTAGCCGGGCCTCCTGCGGCGGTGAGCGACTCGGAGAGCCGCCAGAGCCGCTCGGCCCCGGCGGGATCGACAGCGTGGGGTTCGAAGCCCGAGCCGTTGTCGGCGTCGGCCGCCGGTCGGGCGACCCGGCAGTCTTCGCAGTACAACCCGCCCCGGCCGGTGAGCGCGGGGGCAGTCGCACACCACACGGTGGTGGCCGCGCCCGCTTCGACGCTCTTGACCTGCAGACCGCCGCCCTCGGTCTGGGCTGCCCGATCGGTGAGATCGGCGATGTCCTCTCTGGTCAGGTGGCGACTCAGGGCGGTGAAGATCACACCCGGCATCACGGCGAAGGCATCGACCCCGTGCGCCCCCAACCGGGCCTGGAGCCCCACCACATGGAGCACGTTGGCCGTCTTCGACTGGCCGTAGGCCGCGTACTTGTCGTACGGGTCCCGTTGGAAGTGGAGGTCGTCCCAGCGGATGCCCGACGTCCGGTGACCGGTGGAGGACAGGTTCACCACGCGGCTGGGTGCCGCGGCGAGGAGGAGTGGTGTCAGCCGCTGGGTCAGGGCGAAGTGACCGAGGTGGTTCACCGCGAACTGCATCTCGTGGCCGTCGGGGGTCAGCTGGTAGCCGCAGCCCATCACGCCGGCGTTGTTGATCAACACATCGAGGCGATCGTGGCGGTGGCCGAACTCCTCGGCGGCCCGGCGAACCGACGCCTGGTCGGCCAGGTCGATGACGAGGGTGGCGATGGGCCGACCGGTCGCAACCCCCAGGGCCTGCTGCTCGATGGTCAGGCGGTCGCCGTCGCGCCCGGCGATGGTGACCTGCGCACCGGCTGACGCCAGCGCCCGCGCCGTTTCGCGTCCCAGACCCCGGTACCCGCCGGTGACCAGCACCCGTCGACCCTCGAGATCCACGCCGGCCAGGACCTCGTCCGCTGTGGAGGTGGCGCCGAAGGCCATGGTGCTCCTCGGTGCTCCTCGTGGTCGGCGACGGCCCGCACCGTACTGGTGCGGTGCCGGCCCGGCCAGTAGAACCGATGCCCATGTCGGAGCTCGATCCTCGTACACCCGTGATCGTGGGAGTCGGTCAGGTGACCCATCGCGACGACGTGGCCGATACCGACCGCACGCCACTGGAGGTCATGGCCCAGGCCGTCGATGCCGCCGCGGCCGACGCCGGCGTCGAGGATCTCCCGAGCCAGGCACGGCTGTGGATCGCGTCGGCCGGGGTCTTCCGTTACGGCGATCCAGCGGGGTTGATCGCCCGGCGCCATGGAGCCGCCGACGCCCAGTGCCGGCTGACCAACTTCGGCGGCAACCTGCCCCAGGCGGCGGTGGCCCATGTGGCCGCGCGCATCCAGGCAGGTGAACTGGACGTCGGCGTGGTGCTCGGAGGTGAGGCGGAACGCAATCGACGGCTGGTCGCAGCCGACGGCGGCCACCTGGATTCGACGGGCGGTGACGACGACGTCCCCGCTCCCCGTTTCGGTAGCGAGAGCCCCATCCCCGGAGAAGTCGAGCTCGAGGTCGGCGCCGGCGTGCCGGCGGTGTCCTACGCGTTGTTCGAGTCCGCCCTGCGGGCCCACCGGGGCGAGACGCTGGCCCAGAACGAGGCCGCCCTGGGGGCACTGTGGGCCGCCTTCAGCGAGGTCGCCCGGTCCAACCCGTACGCCTGGAACCGCGCCGGGAGCGACGCCGCCACCATCGCCACGCCATCGCCCGACAACCGGATGGTGGCCTACCCGTACACCAAGGCCATGTGCGCCAATCCGCAGGTCGACATGGGTGCGGCTGTGCTGCTGTGCTCGGTCGAGGTGGCCCGGGCCCGTGGCATCGCCCCCGATCGGTGGGTCTTCCCCCAGAGCAGTGCCACCGGTCATGACACCGCGGCCCTGCTCGAGCGCCACGCCCTGCACACCTCGCTGGCCATCGAGCCGGTGGGCCGAGCCGCACTGGATCACGCGGGCATCGGGGTCGATGACATCGGTCTCGTCGACCTCTACGCTTGCTTTCCCTCGATCGTCCGCATGACCGCCGGGGCCCTCGGCCTGGGGGACCGTCCGCTGACCGTCACCGGCGGGCTGAACTTCGGTGGCGGTCCGCTCAACAACGCCACCCTCCACGCCATCGCGGCCATGGTCGCCCGACTGCGGACCGACGCCGGGTCGTGGGGCCTCGTCCACGGCAACGGGGGCATGGCCACCAAGCACTCGATCGGGATCTACCGGTCAGCACCTCCGTCGCGAGCCTTCGCCGACATCGATGCCGGGGCCGCGATCGAGGCGCGGCCGAGGGTGGCCGACCACGACCACGTCGGCCGGGGGACCATCGTCGGCTACACCGTGATCCACGATCGGGAGGGTCCCGAGGCCGTGCTGGCCATCCTGCGCACGACCGAAGGGTCCCAGACGTTCGCCCGCTCCGCCGACACCCCCCTCATGATCCGCGCCGGCACGGAGGAGCTGGTCGGGCTCCCCGCCCGACGCACCGACGCCGGCCAACTCGTGCTGGACTGATTCCACGTCTCTGGAGGACGACCTCATGGTCATGACCATCGCCCGCTTCAACTGCATACAGGAGACGCTCGACCCCACCGAGATGTCGGGCCGCTACCAGGCCTTCGTCGAGATGTCGGCCTTCGCCGAAGAACGGGGCTTCAGCCAGATCCACCTCGAGGAGCACCACGGCGCGGAGAACGGTTGGAGCCCGGCCCCGCTGTTGATGGCCGGCATGGTCTTCGCCCGGACCAAGCACATCGCCGTGGACATCGGCGCCCTGCTGGTTCCCCAGCACGATCCCGTCCGGCTGGCCGAGGACATCGCCGTACTGGACCTGGTGAGCGGGGGCGGTCGCCTCAGCATCACCACCGGCCTGGGTTACCGACCGAGCGAGTATCACCTGCTGAGTCGGGAGTGGACCCGGCGCGGCCGGCTCCTGGACGAGGCGCTGGAGATCATGCTGACGGCCTGGAAGGGTGAGCCCTTCGAGTACAAGGGTGAGCTCGTCCAGGTGTCGCCTGTGCCCATCACCGAGCCCCATCCCACCATTCTGATCGGCGGTGGCAGCCCGGCCGCGGCCCGGCGGGCGGCTCGGTTCGGGTTGCCGTTCATGCCCGACGGCCAGTTCCCCGACCTCCAGGCCCTGTACGAGAGCGAGCTGGAGGCCCACGGCCGGACCGGCTTCTGCATCATGCCGCCGGAGCGCTCCGAGATGGTGTTCGTCACCGACGATCCAGACCGGACCTGGGCCGAGCTGGGGCACCACTTCATGACCGAGGCGGGCACGTACCAGGCGTGGCGCAAGGCCGGGGGCGTGGGCAAGTCCTCGGTGACCTCGTCGTCCTCTGACCTCGACGAGCTGCGGGCCGAGGGCATCTACCGGGCGGTCACGCCCGATCAGCTGGTGACCGAGCTGGCCGACAGCCCCTTCCCGGTTGCCGTCCTGCACCCGCTGGTGGGCGGCATGCCCGTGGACGAGGGCTGGCGGTGCATGGAGCTCTTCGCCGACGAGGTGCTCGCCCGACTGGCCTGACTGGCGTCGGAGGGGTGTGGCAGCGTGGGGTCAGAGCCGCTGGAGCAGGGTGCCGGTGCCCAGGCCGCCGCCGCAGCACATGGTGACGAGGCCGAACTCCTGGTCGGCCCGGTGCAGCTCGTGGACGGCTTTGGTGGTGAGGATGGCACCGGTGCCGCCCAGCGGATGGCCCAGGGCGATGGCACCGCCGTTGGGATTCACGGTGGCCATGTCGGCGCCGAGCTCCTTCTCCCATGACAGGACCACGGAGGCGAAGGCCTCGTTGATCTCCACCACGCCGATGTCGCTCATGGCCAGGTCGTTGTCGCGCAGCAGTTTGTGGGTGGCCTCGTGTGGTCCGGTGAGCATCAGCACCGGATCGGACCCGGTGAGGCAGGTGTCGACCACCCGGGCGAGAGGGTTCAGGCCCAACTCTTCGGCCTTGTCGGCCGTCATCAACAGGACGGCTCCGGCCCCGTCGCTGATCTGGCTCGACGACCCGGCCGTGTGGACCCCGTCCTCACGGGCGACCGGCTTCAAGCCGCCCAGCGCCTCGAGCGTGGTGTCACGCAGGCCCCCGTCACGGGTGACGGTGATGGTCTGACCGGTGTCGTTGCCCTCGTCGTCGAGCACTGGCGCCTCGACGGGCACGATCTGGGTGGCGAAGGCATCCTCGGCCCATGCCTTGGCCGCCAGCTCCTGTGAGCGCAGTCCGAACTCGTCGCAATCGGCGCGGCTGATGCCCCACTGGTCGGCGATGCGCTCGGCTCCCTCGAACTGCGAGGTCCACTCGTAGTGCTCCCAGTACCGCGAGTTCACGGGAACCCCGACGTTGGGGTCCTTCGGGATGGTGGAGCCCATCTTCACCTGGCTCATCAGCTCGACGCCGCAGCCGACGGCCACGTCGACGACGCCCGCCTTCACCAGCGAGTAGGCCAGGTTGGTGGCCTGCTGGCTGGAGCCGCACTGGGCATCGACGGTGGTGGCGGCCACCTCGAGGGGCAGGCCGGCGGCCAACCAGGCATTGCGGGCCGTGTTCATGGCCTGCATGCCCACCTGTCCGACGCAGCCGCCGACGACCTGGCCGACCTCCAACGGATCGATGCCCGAGCGCTCGATGAGCGCCTTCTGGACGTCACCCAGCAGGTTGATGGAATGCATCGACGAGAGCTCGCCGTTGCGCTTCCCGACGGCGGACCGGACGGCTTCGACTATCACGACATCACGCATCCACCCACCCTAGGACGGTCAGATCGGTGCATGCGAATGGCCGGTCGGCTCCGTTGCCCACCGCTGCCGTCAGGTCAGGGTGAGGGCGGCCTGGCCGAAGCTGACGCTGAATCGGACGCACCAGATCACGACCGTGTCGTATCGCTCGAGGTCGAGGTCGGGATCGAGCTCGTAGTTCTGGTTGCCGACATTGCCCTTGAGGTTGCCGAGGTCGACGAAGCCGCGGTCGACATCGCCGTCGGCCACCAGGTAGACGTTGAGGTCGGGGCCGTTGTCGGTGGCGAAGTCCTCGAAGC
>JAOUEE010000439.1 GCA_029858875.1 Acidimicrobiia bacterium | reverse complement strand
CGGGTGGCGATGGTGATGAAGTACCACCACTGCCTGCTCGACGGGGTGGCCGGGTCCAGCCTGGCCTCGTTGCTGCTCGACTTCGAGGCCGATGCCCCGCCGCCCCAGATCCCACCCGAAGACGAGATCCAGCGCGCCGGGCAAGCGCCGTCCGACGCCGAGCTGCTGGCGCGCGCCACCGGCCCGCTGGTGACCATGCCGTTCAAGGCCGCCCGCTATGTGGTCCGAGCCGCTCGACGGGGCGTCACCATGGCCAACATGGCCCGGCACGGAACCGGCGTGCTGCCCACCAACGTTCCGACCACGCTGTTCAACGGTCCGGTGGGCCCCAGACGTCGGCTGGCGTTCTGCTCGCTGGCCATCGCCGATGTCAAGGCGGTCAAGGATCACTTCGGTGTGAAGCTGAACGACGTCGTCCTCGCCGTCTGCGCCGGAGCCCTGCGCTCCTATCTCATCCAACACGACGAGCTGCCCGACAGACCATTGCTGTCTGGGGTACCCATCTCCACCCGCGACGACGCCGACGGCGGAGGCGGCAATCAGCTGGCCAACATGGTCGTCTCGCTGGCCACCGACATCGACGATCCAGGAGCACGCCTCCTGGCCATCTACGAGAGCAGCCAGGGCGCCAAGGAGATGACGGCCGCCGTGCGGGCCATCGCCATCGATTCCATGGGCGAGACCGCGCCACCCGTGGTCTTCAACGCCTCGCTGGGGGCGATGGCCGGGCTGGGCCTGGCGTCACTGATGCCCACCGTGATGAACACCCTGATCTCCAACGTGCAGGGCCCACCGTTCCCGCTGTACTGCTGCGGGGCGCGGGTGACCGGGATCTACAGCACCAGTGTCATCGTCGAGGGCATGGGCCTCAACATCACGTTGTTCAGCTATATGGATCGACTGGACTTCGGTCTGCACGTCGACCCCGAGCTGGTGCCCGACCCCGAGGCCATCTCCAGTGGGTTCACCGACGCGCTGAGCGAGCTGATGGAGGCCGCCGGCCTGGGCCCGCCCACGGTCGTGGAAGACCCGTTGGGCTTCGACAGCGGCGGACCGACCGAGGCCACGGCCTGACGCCATGCGCCGGCTCGCGGGGGAAGACAGCCAGTTCATCTTCCAGGAAAGCCGGGTTCAGCACCAGCACACGATGAAGATCGTGGTGGTCGATCCCGCCGGGGCCCATCGTGCGCTCACCTACGAACGCTTCCGGCAGGGAATCGGCGAGATGATCCCCCACACCGAACCGTTCCGATGGCGGCTGGTCATGGTGCCGCTCCGTCTGGGTCACCCCTACTGGATCGACGATCCCGACCTGGACCTCGACTACCACGTCCAGCGGGCCCGGGTTCCGGGGGCGGGCGGTCGCCGGGAGCTGGCCGAGGTGATCTCCACGATCGCGAGTGTCGGCCTGCAGCGCGACCGCCCGCTGTGGCAGGCATGGATGGTCGATGGTCTCGAAGGTGGCCTGATCGCGTTCGTGATGAAGGTCCACCACGCCCTCGCCGACGGCGTGTCCAGCGCGCAGCTCCTGCTGGACCTTCTGAGCGACTCACCCGAGCCCATGCCCGAGCCGCAACCCCTTGTCCTCCTCGAGCGCGAAGCACCCCCGGCCCGCCTGCGCCTTCTGGCCAGCGCGGCCGGCGACATCGGCCACGAAGTCACGCGACTGCCCGCCCTCGCGGGATCGGTCCGTCGGTGGGCATCGGCCGCGTCCGGCCAGAGGAAAGACCGACGCCAGGACATCGCCCGGTCCTTCACCGTGCCCAAGATGCGGTGGAACGCACCGCTCACGCCCCACCGGTGGTTCGCCTACGACACCATCTCGCTCACCGCCCTGAAGGCCGTCAAGGACCGGCTCGGGGTCACCGTCAACGACGTGTTCCTGGCGACGGTGGCCGGTGGCTGTCGGCGGTATCTCCAGGCTCACGGCGAGCTCCCCGACGTCGGCCTCACCGTCAGCATCCCGGTGTCGACCCGCCCTCCCGACCAGACCCGACGGTGGGGCAACCGGATGACCACGTGGATGATCGACCTGGCCACCGACATCGACGACCCGGTCGAGCGCGTCCAGGCCATCTCGGCCAAAACGCTCGGCGCACGGCGAGCACGGGAAGAGCGCGGCAACGCCCTCCAGCACGACCTCATGCAGCGATGGCCGCTGTGGACGCTGCTGGGCAACTGGCTGCCCCGCGCCGTCGTGGCCAGCGGCGACAAGGCCACCTACTCCCTCATCGCCTCCAATGTGCCCGGCCCGCGCGTGCCGCTGTACGCCGACGGGGCCCGGGTCACCGATGTCATCAGCATGGGCCCGCTGGTGAAGGACCTGGGGCTCAACTTCACCGGCTGGAGCTACTGCGACAACTTCACCATCGGTGTGGTGGCCTGCCACGAACACGTACCCGACATCTGGGATCTCCTGGACGCGACCGTCGACGCCTTCGACGAGCTGACCGCCTTGGCCCGATCGCGCTGAAACCATCCGGCTACGGCGGATCCAGAGCGGCGAGGACGAGGGCCCACTGGTCGCGTTCGTGGCCTGGTTCGGTGAGGGGACCGAGGACATCGATGCGCCGGCACAGGTCGGCCAGCGCCGCCGCGTCGACCTCGAGGCGATGCAGCACGTCGGCCAGAGCCTGCTCATCACCCACCGGCACCAGAGCCGGGTAGTCGCCGCCCAACAGGCCCGTGTTGCCCTCGATGGCCGTGCCCACCACCGGCACGCCCAGAGCGATGGCCTCGGTCACCACATTCGCTCCGCCCTCCAGCTTCGAGGTGCACGCCAGCACCGTTGACCGAGCCAGCAGGTCGAGCGCAGCGTCCCGGTGC
>JAOUEE010000438.1 GCA_029858875.1 Acidimicrobiia bacterium | reverse complement strand
TGCCGGTTGGCGCCGGGTGTCGCCCGCGAGCGGGTCGCCCGCCGGCTGGGCCAGGGCTCGGATCCCTCCGATGCCACCCCGGCCGTGGTTGATCACCTGGCCGAGCGGCGTGACGACTGGCCGGCCGCCATCGATCTGGACACGTCGGCCCCGCCGCGACACACCATCGAACGGGCCGTCGAGCGGGTGTGCGGTGGCGGCGTGCACTTCCGCCTCGACATCCGGTCTCTGCGCACGGATGTCGGTTGAGGCTCCGGTTCGGCCACAATGGGTCCAGGAACTGCAGCCGGGGGATCCATCACATGAGCGAGACCGACAGCGCCACCATCCGGGTGTTCCTGCTCGACGATCACGAGATCGTGCGGCGAGGTGTCGCCGAGGTGGTCAACGCCCAGGCGGACATGGAGGTGGTGGGCGAGGCCGGTTCGCCGGCCGAGGCGGTGTCGGCGGTGGCCCAGTGCCGCCCCGATGTCGCCGTGCTCGACGTGCGCCTGGGCGAGGGGAACGGCATCGCCGTGTGCCGTGAGATCCGCTCGAACCATCCTGAGGTCGCCTGTCTGATCCTCACGTCGTTCGATGACGATCAGGCCATCATCGATGCCGCCATGGCGGGTGCCGCCGGCTTCGTGTTGAAGCAGATTCGCGGCAACGAGCTGGTGGAATCGATGCGCAAGGTCGCTCGGGGCGCACAGCTGCTCGACGCGGCCGCCACGCGCATGGCCATGCAGCGGCTGTCGCGCAACGAGGTCGGCCCGCTGGCCGAGCTCACGGATCAGGAGCGCCGCGTGTTCGAGCTGATCGGCGCCGGCCTGTCCAACCGGGAGATCGGCGAAGAGCTGTATCTGGCCGAGAAGACCGTGAAGAACTACGTCACCGGTGTGCTGGCCAAGTTGGGCATGGCTCGCCGGACCGAGGCTGCCGCGCTGGCGGCACGGATCGACGAGCGGAAACGACAGCACTACACCTGATGTCGTGACACACAGCCCGGTTGTCCCGTTCGATGTCTCCGCTTCGGCCGAAGCCATGTTGGGGTCTGCGGTCGATTCGGTGCTGGTGGTCGACGAGAGCGGGTCCATCGTGTTCGCCAACCGGGGTGCCGAGGAGCTGATCGGCACCGACGACCTGTTGGGTCATCAGATCGAGCGTTTCGTGCCCGACCGGTTCCGGGGCCGTCACGCGGAGCTGCGCGAGCGGTACCAACGGGCGCCACAGCGGCGATCGATGGGCGAGCGAGCGCTCGACCTGAAGGTGCAGCGGGTCGATGGATCGCTGGTGCCGGTGGAGATCTCCCTCAGCCCCATCGAGTTGGACGGACACCAGTTCGTGATGGCCTGCATGCGGGACCTCACCGATCGGCTGGCGGCGCAGGCCACCACCCGGCGCATCGCCGGCACGCTCGACGCCATCCACGACGGGGTGTTCATGTTCGACCCCGAGGACCTGCATTTCACGTGGGTCAACAACGGCGCAGTGACCCAGACCGGGTACTCCCGCCAGGAGCTTCTCGATGGCATGACGCCCCTCGACATCAAGTCCCGCTTCACCGTCGAGGAGTTCCGCGCCCTCATCGACCCCCTGCTCGACGGGAGCCAGCAGCGGGTGTCCTTCGAGACGGTGCACCGCCGCAAGGACGGCTCGTCGGTGCCCGTCGACATCGTGTTGGAACAGCCGGCCGACGTGCTGGTGGCCATCGCCCGCGATGTCACCAAGCGTCATGAGGCCGAGCTGGAGCGTGATCGTCGGGAGGCCCTCCTCGAGGCCCTGAGTCGCATTCGGTTGGCCCTCATCGATCAGCGGGCCCTGACCGACATCCTGGCCGAGGTCTGCCGATTGGCCCGCAACCTCACCGGGGCGTCGCTCTCGCTGGTCGCCCTGCCCTCGACCACCGAGCTGATCGACATCGGCGCCATCGAGGACGACGGTGACCCGTTGGTCGGTCTCTCGCAGCGGGTCCCGCTCCAGGACACGCTGGCCGGTTCGGCCATTCACCAGCAGTCGGTGCAGCGCACCCGATCGTTGGCCGCCGAAGCCGGCGCCTGGGATGGCATCGCCGAACAGGTGTCGCACATGGGTGACGCCGTGGCCGTACCGATCGTGCGCCAGAATCAGGTCGAGGCCGTGCTGGTGGTGGCTCGCCGGACCGGTGAGGATCCGCTGTCGGCCGACGACGTCCGTAGCGTGGTTCTGCTCGCCGCCGAGGCCGGTATCGGTGTGGATCTCAGTCGCGGCCGGACCGATCAGGACCGCCTGGTCGTCGCCGAGGACCGCAGCCGCATCGCCCGCGACCTCCACGACCTGGTCATCCAGCGACTGTTCGCGGCGGGCATGCGGCTCCAGTCGGCGCTCGACGTTCCCGATCTGCTCGTCGAGCGGACCCACGACACCATCGCCGAGTTGGACGAGACCATCGCTGTCATCCGCCAGACGATCTTCCAGCTGGTGCGGAGCAACGACGACCTGGCCCTGGCCGTGCGCCGTGTGGCCGATCAACATGGCGATCGAACCGGCGCCGTCCCCCAGGTGCGGGTCCGCGGCAACGTCGACGATCTGTCGCCGGCGCGGCGTGGTGCGCTCCTGGCCACGATCACCGAAGCGTTGTCCAACATCGCCAAGCACGCTCACGCCGGCCACGTCGACATCGATCTCTGCGTGTCCGACGATGTCCTCCTCACCATCACCGATGACGGTGACGGTTTCGGGAACGAGGCGGGTCGGGGCTTCGGCCTGCGCAACATGGCCAGTCGGGCCGACGACCTTGGCGGCGAACTGGTGCTCGAGAGCGTGGCCGGCGAGGGCACCACCCTGCGGTGGCGGATCCCGGCGTGAGCGCGGCCCGTTG
>JAOUEE010000437.1 GCA_029858875.1 Acidimicrobiia bacterium | reverse complement strand
TGGCCACGGCCCCTGCGCTCGGCGACGGCGCCGGCCGGGCGGTCGATCACTCGACGACCACCACCTCGAGCACCGGGCCTGCCGGGGCACCGCTGCCGCCGCCGACATCGACCACCATCGTGGTCGAGCAGAGCCAGGGTCTCAGTTTCCCCTCCATCCCGACATCGACCACCGGGATCATCACCGGCGCCTCACCGCCGTCGACGTCAGGCCCGGTTCCGGCTTCGTCGAGCACCTCATCGGTGCCGGCCGGTTCTTCGTCCTCGACCACCAGTGCGCCGGGCCCGAGCTCCACCACGTCCTCGACCACCACGTCGACCACGTCCACCACCACGACCCTGCCGGTGGGCGCCGACTGCGACCGAGCGCAGAAGGGCGGGGACCTCGATCTGGACGACGCCGACCTGGCGCACTGCGATCTGAGCGGTGTCGACCTGACCGACTCCCAGATCCGCGACGCCGACCTCACCGGGGCGATACTCGATGGAGCCGTCCTGGCCGACACCACGTTGCACCGGAGCAACCTCACCGGAGTCAGCGGTGTCAGTGCGGATCTGCACGGGGCCAACCTCGAGGACGCCGTCCTGATCGGTGCCTTCCTGCCCAAGTCCAGTTTCGAGGAGGCCCGGCTGCACCGGTCCGACCTCCGCGGCGCGGTCTTCACCAACGGGAACTTCGTCGACGCCCACCTCGAGGACGCCGATGCCGGGGGGGCGGTGTTCGAGAACGTCAACGTTCACGAGCTCCGGATCAAGGGGACCAATCTCGCCACCGCCTCGCTGCTGGCCGCCTCGGGGCGACCTTCCAATCACGACCAGGCCATGTGGAGCTCCACCACCTGTCCGGATGGCATCGTGCGGAGCACCGACTGTTACCGACCATGAGCGGATCAGCCGAGGACCGCAGGACGCTGACGGACCAGCCCACCCGTGGGGCGGGAGTGGGCCCGTCCGGTGGCGCCTGGACCGGGCGGCCGGGCTACGCGCGGACACTGCGAATCCTCGTAGTGCTGGCCCCACCGGTGTTCTCGCTGGGGCTCACGTGGGTGGCCGGTCCGCACCTCTACCGACCCGGCGGGTGGATCGGCGCCCTGGTGTGGGTGGCGCAGATCGCCGTCATCGGGCTGGGCTCGGCCATCGCCGTCGAGCGACTGACTCGCCGCGTCATCCCGCTGGTCAACCTCCTGGGGATGACCCTGACCTTCCCCGACCAGGCTCCGTCCCGGTTCGGCGTCGCCCTGCGATCGGGCACGACCCGACAGCTGGAGAACGAGGTACAGAACCTCCGCCAGCACGGTCTCAGCACCGACGCTGCCGAGGCGGCCGAACAGCTGCTCGTGCTGGTTGCTGCGTTGGGCAAGCACGAGCGGCTGACGCGCGGCCACACCGAACGGGTGCGCGCGTACAGCGAGCTCATCGGGCAGGAGCTGAAGCTGTCGCCTCGCGATCAGGGGCTGCTTCGTTGGGGCGCGCTCATCCATGACATCGGCAAGCTGGCCGTGCCCGCACCCATCCTCTCGAAGGAATCCCAGCTCGACAACAACGAGTGGCACACCATCAAGCTGCATCCCGAGGTGGGAAAGGCGCTGGCGCAGCCGCTCGAATCCTGGCTGGGCGACTGGCGGCTGGCCGCCAGCGAGCACCACGAACGGTGGGACGGCTTGGGCTATCCGTTGGGTCTCAGCGGCACCGACATCAGCCTGGCCGGCCGGATCGTAGCGGTGGCCGACACCTACGACGTCATCACCTCGACCCGCTCGTACAAGAGTGCAATGGGGGCTGATGAGGGCCGCAAGGAGTTGGTCCGGTGCGCCGGTACACAGTTCGATCCCGACGTGGTCCGCGCCTTCCTGGCCGTGTCGGTGGGCCGGCTGCACCCGATCGCCGGGCGTTTCGCGTGGTTGGCCAACATCGGGCTGCTCTTCCAGCAGGCCCCCGCGGTCATCCAGGCCGCCGCCGTCGGAGGGGTGGCCGCGGCGACGCTGGCCGGTGGCCTCGCGACCGGCGCCATCCAGGCCCCCGATCAGCCCGCCCGCGGCATTCCCGGCCTGGCCGCCGGGAGGGTGGTGGACACCGAACCAGCCGGAGCTGGCTTCGTCTTTCCCTCGATACCCACGGAGGCGGACGGGCAAGCGGCCACGCTGGGCGATTCGGGCTCCCCGCCGACCGTCGGCCCGACCCAATCAGGTCCGGTCGGCACCGACACGGGGTCGCCGTCGGGGACAGCACCGACGACGGCCACGTCGCTGCCCTCCGCCTCACCGGCCACCAGCTCGGTCCCGGCCGGCACGGCGCCACCGACGACGAACCTGGTGGCGCCGACCACCATCCCGATCGCCGCGACCACCACCGCGAGCCCGCCGAACGACTGCGCGAGCGCGCAGAGCGGCATCCTGGCGCTCACCGGCGCCGACCTGGCCGGCTGCGATCTGCACGGGTTCGATCTGAGCGGCGCCCACCTGGACGGTTCCGACCTGACCGGTGCCGATCTCATCGGGGCCGACCTGACCGGCGCCATCGTGTCCGGCGCCGATCTCACGGGAACCGTGCTTCGGGGTGCTCGACTCGACGACGCGCGTCTGTCCGGAGCCGATGCCAGCGGTGCCGACTTCACCGACGCCAGCATGGTGCGGGTCCGCATCGGCGGCGCCGACCTGACCGGCGCCAACCTGACCCGGGCCGATCTCACCGCGGCGCAAGGCAACCCGGCCAACCCGGGCTCGGCCATCTGGGTGGACACCACCTGCCCATCGGGCGCCGTCCAGAGCACGAACTGCTACCGGTGAGCAGCTGTCAGCTCACGTCGCTCCGAGCAGGGTCGCCAGGTTGGAGCTCATCACCTTCTC
>JAOUEE010000436.1 GCA_029858875.1 Acidimicrobiia bacterium | reverse complement strand
CGCCGTACGCGTGATGGCGTCGGCCAGTTGCGCGACCGCCCCGGCGTCGTCGTGGGTGCGGCCGCCGTAGGTCGATTCCATCACCACGATGTCGGCCCCGTCGGGTGGGGTCGGCGGGACCAGCAGCGGATGATCGGGACGGCCGAGATCACCACTGAACAGCACCCGGCACCGACCAGGGCCGACATCGAGTGTCACCATGGACGACCCGAGGATGTGGCCGGCCGGTCGGAGCTTGGCGTTGATGTCGGCCGCCACCCGGACGGAGGTGGCGAAGTCGACCGGATGCAGCCGACTCAGCGCCCGGCGGGCGTCGGCCTCGGTGTAGAGGGGCAGGGCCGGCCGGTGTTTGGAGTACCCGATGCGGTTGGCGAAGGCCGCCTCTTCCTCCTGCAGGTGGCCGCTGTCGGGCAGCACGATACGAGCCAGGTCGGCCGTGCCCTGGGTGCAGTACACGGGGCCTTCGAAACCCAGCTTCACCAGCCGGGGCAGGTACCCGACGTGATCGATGTGGGCATGGGTGACCACGATGGCGTCGATGGCCGACGGATCGTAGGGAAAGGGATCCCAGTTCCGTAACCGCAGATCCTTGAGCCCCTGGAACAGGCCGCAGTCCACCATCACCGTGGATTCGTCGGTCTCCACCAGGAAGCGGCAGCCCGTGACCGTGGCCGCCCCACCGAGGAACGTGAGCATCGGTCGGCGGGGACGGTGGGGCGCCTCTACTGGAGCGACACGACCGGGGCTCTGGGCCATGGTCGGCAACGTAGTTGGCCCAGCCCCTCGAGTGGAGGGGTCCAAGGTCCCGACCGGCCATCGGGCAGCTGCGGTCCGTCGGACTCGACGACCGGCTCTCGGGCTGCGACACTGCCGCCCACGGCCCTCGGGGGAGGTCACGGAATGCTGGTGAAGCTGTCCGGAGCTCTGGCGGCGGTGGTCGTGCTGGCCTCGGCCTGTGCCAGCACGAGCACCACGACCACGGACGACGACGTGGACTCGGCATCGACCACCACGGCCGGACCCGGCCAGGACGAGACCACGACGTCAGCCGGAAGCGCCACCACCACCTCGACGCCAGCCGCGCTGACCGCGTCGTGGCCCGGCGTCACCGAGGACACCATCCGGCTGGGTTTCGTCGACATCGACCTCGCCGGTCTGCGGGAGATGAATCTGGTCGACATCGACCGGGGCGACCCGGCAGTGGCGGTGCAGACGTTCGTCGACGAGCTCAACCAGAGGGGCGGCATCCTGGGTCGGAGAATCGAGGCCTTCCACGAGATCGTCCTGCCGATCGACCCGGTCGATGCCGAGGCGGCGTGCATCCGTCTCACCGAGGACGCCGACGTCTTCGCCGTGCTCGGGCAGTTCGCCGGTCCGACGGCGGAGGTGGACGGGTGCTTCACCGCGCAGGGCGAGACGATCATGATCGGCGGCAATCCCACGCCCGATCAACTGGCTCGGGCCAACGCCCCCTGGCTGACCACGGGCATGAGCGCGCAACGTCGCCTCGTGGCCGCCGTCGGCCTGATGCACGACGACGGGCTGATCGGCCAACGCATCGCCGTGGCCACCGCACCCGAGGACGAGGCGGCGGCCGACAGCCTGGTGATCCCCGAGCTCGAGCGACTGGGCTACGAGGTGGTCACCAAGGTCGTGCAGACGGCCGGGTCGGGCGATCGCTCGGCCCAGGACGGCGAGTGGTCGGTGTTCATGGAGCGCTTCGCCACCGACGACATCGACACGGTGATGCTGGTGCAGGCGACGGTGGCGTTCACCGGCGCCAACCAGTTGGTGTTGAAGGGCTTCGACGGCCGGATACTGCTGGTCGATGCGGTGGGCACGCTGGACTCGATCGGCACGTCGTCGGAGAGCCCACCCGAGGCCATGGCGGGGATCATGGGGACCATGGCCGCGTCACCGGCCGAGGTCTTCGAGCTCGAGGCCACCCAGGAGTGTGTCTCGGTGCTCGAGGCCGCCGACCCGACCATCACCGTCCATCCCGCCGATCAGGTGCCCGACGGCGAGTCGGACTGGATGCCCACGGTCCTCGGGGTGTGCGCGAAGCTGCGGCTGTTCGAGATGATCGCCACGGCAGCCGGCCCTGCCCTGACGCACGAATCGTTCCTGGCCGCGGCCGAGTCGCTGGGTTCGTTCGATCTGGCCGGCAGCCCGTTCGCAAGCCTCGGACCGGGAAAGCTCGATGTGTCCGACGGACTGCGCCTGGCCGTCTTCGATGCGACCGTCGACGAGGACGGTGGCGCCGCTCCGGCCGGGCCGCTGGTGCAGGTCGCCGGCTGAGCACTCGTCGTCGCGTCGAGGCCGCACTTTTCGGCGCACGAGCGCCACGAAGGTGGAAGGCTTGGATCCCGGGCACGGTGCGCGGGAATCAAGCGGGAAAGAGAGGTACACCATGTACCTATTCGGCAGGCAAGTGACACTCCAGGGACCATTCCGGGAGATGTTGGGTTGGGCGACCGAGGTCACCCAACTGGTCAACGAGGTGAGCGACGTCCCGGTCACCCTGTGGGGCAGTTCGATGGGCTACCCCATCGGCACGATGGTGTGGAGCGCACGAGTGGAATCCCACGCGCAGCTCTTCGCCATGACCGCCGGGCTGCAGTCCAACGATGCCTACCTCGACCTGGTCGACCGTGGCCGGCAGTACATCCACACTCCGGGGGAGGACAACCTGCGACGGTTCGTCGTCGCCCCCGAGGGCGAGCCACCGCAGGTGGCGCTGCTCACCACGGCCACGGCGGCCAGCGGCCGAGAGGCCGACGCCATGGCGTGGGGTGCGGACATGGCCGGCTACGTGAGCAAGCTCACCGGCCACGCCGCGTCGTTCCTGGTCGAC
>JAOUEE010000435.1 GCA_029858875.1 Acidimicrobiia bacterium | reverse complement strand
GCCTTGTTCACCGCGATCATGTCGGCCAGTTCGAGCACGCCCTTCTTGATGCCCTGGAGCTCGTCGCCGGCGCCGGCGAGCATCAGCACGAGGAAGAAGTCGACCATCCCGTGGACCAGCGTCTCGCTCTGGCCCACCCCCACCGTCTCCACCAGCACGACATCGTGGCCCGCTGCCTCGAGGACGACGATGCTCTCACGGGTGGATCGGGTCACGCCACCGAGGGTGCCCGACGAGGGCGACGGACGGATGAAGGCCGCCGCATCGGTGGCCAGGCGCGGCATCCGGGTCTTGTCGCCCAGGATCGATCCGCCGGTCCGACTGCTGGTGGGGTCGACCGTGAGCACGGCCACCCGGTGGCCGGCTGCGGTGAGGCGGGTGCCCAGCGCCTCGATGAACGTGGACTTCCCCACCCCCGGGACCCCGGTGATCCCCACTCGGTGGGCCGTCATCGCCGGCACCAGCAGCTCGTCGAGCAGCGAGGCCGCCTGCTCGCGGTGATCGGTTCGGGTCGACTCCACCAGGGTGAGGGCCCGGCCGAGTGCCGTCCGGTCGCCGGCGCGCACGCCATCGGCCAACACGGACAGTGCAGGATCCAGAACCACGGAGCACGACGCTAGCGGCGACCGGGTCGAACGACGGTCTAGGTCAGTTGATCCAGCAGTTCGGCCGCCGCCACGGCGATCACCGTGCCCGGCGGGAAGATGGCGGCGGCTCCGGCGGCGCGCAGCTCGTCGAAGTCCTGCGGGGGAATGACCCCGCCCACCACCACGAGGATGTCCTCCCGGCCGAGCGCAGCCAGCTCGGCCTTGAGCTCGGGAACCAACGTGAGGTGCCCGGCCGCCAGCGAGCTGGCCCCCACGATGTGCACGTCGGCCTCGACCGCCTGACGGGCTGCCTCGGCCGGCGTCTGGAACAGCGGTCCGATGTCGACATCGAAGCCCAGATCGGCGAAGGCGGTGGCGATGACCTTCTGGCCCCGGTCGTGGCCGTCCTGGCCCATCTTGGCGATCAGGATCCGGGGACGTCGCCCGTGGTCCACCGCGAAGGTCTCCACCCGCGCCCGCACCGTGCTCACCGTGTCGTCGTCGCCCACTTCGCCCGAATACACCCCGGAGATCGTCCGCACCTCGGCCACATGACGCCCGTAGACCTTCTCGAGGGCATCGCTGATCTCCCCGACCGTAGCCTCGGCCCGGGCCGCGTCGACCGCCAGGGCCAGCAGGTTGCCCTCGCCCCGGTCGGCCGCCACCGTGAGCGCGTGCAGGGCCGCGTCGACCGCCTCGCCGTCTCGCTGGGTGCGCAACTGCTCGAGCTTGGCGAACTGCTGGGCTCGTACCTCGGCGTTGTCGACCTTCAACACGTCGATGGGTGGCTCGTCGTCGAGGCGGTACTTGTTGACCCCCACGACGGTCTGGCGACCCGAGTCGATGCGTGCCTGGGTGCGGGCGGCGGCCTCCTCGATGCGCATCTTGGGGATACCGGCCTCGATGGCGGCCGCCATCCCACCCGACTGCTCCACCTCACCGATGTGGGCCCACGCGGCGCGGGCCAGCTCGGCGGTGAGCCGTTCGACGTGGTGGCTGCCACCCCAGGGATCGACCACCCGACAGGTGCCCGACTCCTGTTGCAGCACCAACTGGGTGTTGCGGGCGATCCGGGCACTGAAGTCCGAGGGCAGCGCCAGCGCCTCGTCGAAGCTGTTGGTGTGCAGCGACTGGGTGTGGCCCTGGGTGGCGGCCATGGCTTCGATGCAGGTTCGCATGACGTTGGTGTAGACATCCTGCGCGGTGAGGCTCCAACCCGAGGTCTGGCTGTGGGTGCGCAGAGACGCCGACTTCGGGTTGGCGGGCTCGAAGGGCTGCACCAGCCGGGCCCACAGCAGCCTGGCCGCCCGCAGCTTGGCCACCTCCATGAAGAAGTTCATGCCGATGGCCCAGAAGAAGCTGAGGCGGGGGGCGAAGGCATCGATCTCGAGGCCGGCGTCGATGCCCGCACGGAGGTACTCCACCCCGTCGGCCAGCGTGTACGCCAGCTCGAGATCGGCGGTCGCCCCCGCCTCCTGCATGTGGTAGCCCGAGATGGAGATCGAGTTGAACTTGGGCATCCGCTGCGACGTGAAGGCGAAGATGTCGCTGATGATCCGCATCGAAGGGGTGGGCGGATAGATGTAGGTGTTGCGCACCATGAACTCTTTGAGGATGTCGTTCTGGATGGTGCCGCCCAGCTTTTCGGGAGCCACTCCCTGCTCCTCGGCCGCCACGATGTACAGGGCCATCACGGGGAGGACGGCACCGTTCATGGTCATCGACACGGTCATCTCGTCGAGGGGGATCCCATCGAAGAGCTGCCGCATGTCGAGAATCGAGTCGATGGCCACGCCGGCCATGCCGACATCGCCGAGCACCCGCGGATGGTCGCTGTCGTAACCGCGGTGGGTGGCCAGGTCGAAGGCCACCGACAGGCCCTTCTGGCCGGCGGCCAGGTTGCGGCGATAGAAGGCGTTGGACTCCTCGGCCGTGGAGAACCCGGCGTACTGGCGGATGGTCCACGGCTGGTTGACGTACATCGTGGGGTAGGGGCCCCGCAGGAAGGGGGCGATGCCGGGCATGGTGTCGAGGAAGTCGAGGTCGGCGGTGTCGGCCGCAGTGGCCAGGGCCGGGATGTCGATGCCCTCGGGCGTGGTCCAGACCAGGGCATCGGGCGCCTTGCCCGTCTCGGCCTCGACCGCGGCCTGCCAGTCGGCGAGCCGGGCATGACCGTGGGGCGTCCCCAGTTCCACCTCGCCGAAGTCGGGGATCATGGCGCACCTCCGAGACCGAGGACGGCGTGGACCTCGTGCAGGATGGCCAGCA
>JAOUEE010000434.1 GCA_029858875.1 Acidimicrobiia bacterium | reverse complement strand
GGCTGCTCGGGCCGCGGTGTCGGCGATCACCATGGCGATCGGTTCACCCACGAAGCGAACCGTGTCTCGGGCGAGCATGGGCTGCACCAGCGGGAGTTCGTAGATGGCGACCGCCGGAGGCAGGTCGCGGTTGCCCACATCGGAGGCGGTGAACACGGCCACCACGCCGGGGGCCTCGGCGGCGGCGGTGGTGTCGATGCCGGTGATGGTGGCGTGGGCCAGATCGGAGCGGACGTAGGCCGCGTGGAGCGCACCGGCGAGTGGCTGATTGGCGACGAACATGCCCCGCCCCCGGACGAGGGCGTCGTCCTCACGTCGGAGTACGGGGTTGCCGAGAATGGATGAGGTCATCGGTCCGGCACCTTACCGGCGACCCGGCCGGGCGACCGCCCTCGTTCGGATCAGTTGTGGCGCCAGCTGGTGCCGTCGGCGGTGTCTTCGATGACCACGCCCCGAGCGGCCAGCTCGTCGCGGATGCGGTCGGCCTCGGCGAAGTCCCTGGCCGCTCGCGCCTGCTGGCGGGCCGTGACCAGGGCGTCGATCTCGGCGTCGTCGTCACCGATGGTCGGTCGCCGTCCCAGCCGCAGTCCGAGGACACCGGCCAGTTCGGTGACCGTGGCGGCCAGGTCGGCCGCGTCGTCATCGCCGGCGTCGATGGCGGCGTTGGCCCGACCCACCGTGTCGAACACGATGGCCAGCGCCCGTGGTGTGCCGAGGTCGTCGTCCATCACGTCACGGAACGACGCGGCGATCGACGCCACGACCTGGCCCTCACCGATGGTGAGCCCGCTCTGGTCGATCCGTCGGGCGAAGCCGTCGAGTCGGTCCAGGGCCGTCTCGGCCTGGGCCAGGGCGTCGGCGTTGATCTCCATCGTCTTGCGGTAGTGGGTCTGGAGCATGAGCAGTCGTAGGGCTCGACCGTCGTGGTGTTCCAGCACGCCGGCGACGGTGGTGAAGTTGCCGAGGGATTTGGACATCTTCTCGCCGCTGACATTGACCATGGCGTGGTGCACCCAGTGGCGGGCGAAGCGCCGGCCGTCGGCCACGGCTTCGGCCCGTTCGTTCTCGTGGTGGGGGAACGCCAGGTCGTCGCCCCCGCCGTGGATGTCGAAGTCCTCGCCCAGGATGTCCATCGACATGGCCACGCACTCGATGTGCCAGCCCGGCCGCCCGTCGCCCCAGGGCGCCGGCCAGCTGGGCTCGCCCGGCTTGGCCGCCTTCCACAACGCGAAGTCGAGTGGGTCCCGTTTGTTCTCGTCGACGTCGACGCGGGCGCCGGCACCCTCACGCAGCTCGTCGGGGGTGCGGTGCACGAGTGCGCCGTAGTCGGGCACGTGCTCCACGCCGAGGTAGACCCCCGACGGGGTCTGGTACGCGGCACCCTTGTCCAGCAACGCGGCGACGAAGGCGACCATCTGATCGACGTAGTCGGTGGCGTGGGGTCGATCGTGGGGGTGGAGGATGTCGAGCGCGTCCATGGCGTCGATGTAGGCCCGCTCCCACGTGGCGGCCACCTCGGGTTCGGTGGATCCCTCGCGTTCGGCCCGAGCGATGATGTTGTCGTCGATGTCGGTCACGTTGGCCACGTGGTGCACGTCGACACCGATCCATTCGAGGTACCGGCGCAACACGTCGTAGGTGAGGGCACTCCTGCCGTGGCCCAGGTGCGGAGCGTCATAGACCGTGGGACCGCAGGCGTACAGCGACACCTGTCCGGGATGACGGGGCTCGAGCGGCCGTTTGGTGGCGGTCAGCGTGTCGTACAACTGCATGCCGCGAGGATACGAACCCCGCGCCCGTGCTCGGCTCCATTTTCCCGATCCCGTGGGGTCGTGGTCTGGTGCCAAGGGTCGAATGGCACCGCGTCCGGGGACGTCCTTCGGGGCGGCGGGTCGCCGGACCGGTCAGGTGTCGGTTTCGCGGTCGAGGGGGCGGGTGAGGTCGAGGCCGACCAGCGCGGCGGCGGCCACCAGGCCGGCGCCGCTGGCCGGATCGTCGCCTCCGTCGGCGAGGATGACATCGCCCAGCCCGATCAGCTCGGCCGTCGCGGCCGGCGCATGCAGGTCGTTGTCGAGGGCGGCCCGCATCGTGGCCAGGGTGGGGCCCGGGTCGGGGCCCGACGGGGCCTCGGCCGCCTCCAGCAGCCGCACCAACTGCCGTTGAGCCACGTCGATCTCGTCGTCGAACCATTCCCAGTCGACCCGGTAGTGGTGGTGCAGCAGCGCGATGCGGATGGCCCGGGGGTCGACCTGCTTCACCAGGTCACTGACGAACACCAGATTGCCGAGCGACTTCGACATCTTGGATCCGTCGTACGACACCAGCGCGCCGTGCATCCAATGGCGTACGAAGGGCTTGCCGTGGGCCGACTCGCTCTGGGCGATCTCGCACTCGTGGTGCGGGAAGATCAGGTCGGCCCCGCCACCGTGGAGATCGATGGTGGGACCGAACGCGGCGGCGGCCATGGCCGAGCACTCGAGATGCCAGCCGGGCCGGCCCTCGCCCAGCGGTGACGGCCACGAGGGTTCGTCGGCGGCCGACGGTTGCCACAGGATGAAGTCCAGCGGGTGGCGCTGGCGGGGATCATCGGGGGTGCCGCCCCGCTCGCGGGCCAGGTCGATCATCTCGGCGGGGGACAGGTGGCTGAGGCCCCCGAATCGCTCGAACGTGGTGACGTCGAAGTAGGTGATGCCGTCGACGGTGTAGGTCTGGCCCCCATCCGCCAGGACGGTCAACAGCTCGACCATGGCGTCGATGGACTCGGTGGCCCGGGGCTCGGCCATCGGTGGACGGGTGTCGAGGGCGGCCATGTCACCGTGGAACCGGGCGATCTCGGCCGCAGCCAGCTCCAGGAAGT
>JAOUEE010000102.1 GCA_029858875.1 Acidimicrobiia bacterium | reverse complement strand
ACTTGCTGCGAGTTCGCCGCACTGCGTGCGGCTCATGCGCAGATCCCCCCGGCACCTCGCCACCGCTAGCGGAGCTGGGCGCGGCCGTCGATCAGGGGGAGGTCCAGGGGATGTACAGGACCGGCGGGAGCGTCGCACACCGCAGGGACGGCGTTGACGATCCGGTTGGCGGCGGTGGCGTTGCCCCCACCGGCGGTCACACCGTCCCCGTCGTCGCCGTGGATGGTGACGGTCAGGTCGGGGCGGCCGCTGATGAGGACCCGGTGCACCCCCTGGCCGTGCTCGGGCTGGGGCCACTCGGGTACGGCGTCGTCGTCGATGCGGGTCACGTGGTCCACCACCAGCAACGGTTCCCCATCGACGATGCCCTGTATCTGCATGCGAAAAGCGCCCTGGGTTCCCGCTTCGAACGTGCCCATGCCGTCCACCTCGATGGTCCGTTCCAGCGGACGCCGGTCGACGTCCTCGACGATGTCATCGAGCTCCACGCCCAGACCATCGGCCAAGACCCGCAACATGGGACCCCAGACCGAGGTGGGGATGGTGGGCAGCAGCATGGGTGGCACCTCGTCGAGCGGACGCCCGAACCCGATGAGATCGCGCACCGCGTCGGGCTGGTCGTAGGTGGCGTAGTTGAAGACCTCCTGGGCCCGGATCTCGCCGATGTCGGCCACCACTCCCGACAGCACCAGCGGCAGCAGGTCCAGCGCCCAGCCGGGATCGATACCCGACACGAACACCGACGTGTCCCCGACCGCACAGGCGTCGTCGACCCGACGGCGCAGAGCCGGGGGGCATGACGGCGGGTGCAACAGTCCGTAGAACGAGGTGGAGGTGACGTTGGCCCCGGACCGCAGGCACTGCTCCAGGTCGGCCTCTGCCTCCACCGGACGGAAGTCCCCAGACGCCGTGTACACGACCGCGTCGACGCCGCTGTCCAACAGCGAATCGGCATCGTCGGTGCACCGCACACCAGTGGGTTCGATACCGGCGATCTCCCCGGCATCGCGACCGATCTTGTCGGGGTTGGCCACCACCACGCCGACCAGATCGAGCTCGTGGTGGGCGGACACGGCCCGGATGGCCGGCCTTCCGACGTTGCCCGTTCCCCATACGACGACACGCTTGTTCATGGCCGGCACGCTACCCAGCGCGACCGACTCCGATGACATCGACCCACGTCGGGGTCAGCGGCGCAGCCCCATCTCGATCGCCTGGCGCGCCAGCCAGTCACGGTGCTCGGGCGCGGCGACCGCGATCAACGCCGCCGCTCGCTCGGTGAGGGTGCGACCCTGCAACTCGGCCACCCCGTGTTCGGTCACCACGTTGTCGACGGTGTTCTTCATGGTGGTCACCACCGCACCAGCGGTGAGAGTGGGCACGATTCGGCTGATGCGCCCGCCCTTGGCCGTGCTGGGCAGCACCACGAACCCCTCCCCGCCCTCGGAGTACTGCGCGCCACGAGCGAAGTCGGCCTGCCCTCCGCTGCCCGACCAGTATCGGCTGCCCAGGCTCTCGGACGCGCACTGGCCGAACAGGTCGACCTCGAGCGTGGCGTTCACCGACATGAAGTTGGGCTCTCGCCCGATGACACGCGGATCGTTCACCTCGTCGACGGGCAGGAACTGGACGGCGGCGTTGTGGTGGCAGAAGTCGTAGAGGTGACGGGAACCGAGGGCGAACGTGGTGACCATCCGCCGCCGGTGGGTCCGCTTTCGGGTACCGGTGACCACCCCCGCCTCGGCCAGCGCCACGATCGGGTCCGACAGCAGCTCGGTGTGGATCCCCAGCTCGCGATGATCGCTGAGCAGCCCGGCCACGGCGGTGGGGATCGACCCGATACCCAGCTGGATGGTCGCCCCGTCGGGGATGCGCTCGGCGATCAGCCCGGCGATGACCAGGTCGTCCGGGCCCACGTCGGCCGCCGGTACCTCCACCAGTTCGGTCTCGGCCTCACACCAGCCCGCCACCTCACTGTGATGCAGGCGGTTGGCGCCGTAGGTGACGGGCATGGCCGGATTGACCTCGAGCACGAACGGCACCCGCCCGATCAGGGCGGCCGCGTAATCGGCGCTGACACCCAGCGAGAAAAACCCATGACGATCAGGAGGACTGGCCGCGGCCAGAACCGCGAACGGCTGCTTGGCCAGGAGGAACAGCGGAACCTCACTGAAGTTGGCCGGCGCCAGGTGACAGCCACCGGCGTGGTAGGCGGGCCGGGTGATGTGCGACAGGAACCACGACACGTGCTCCAGGTGACCGCGGTACGCCCCGTGCAGGTAGGGCCGGTCACGCAGGGCATGCATCTGGTGGATGCGCACCTCCGAGAGGGACGCGGCCCGCGCTTCGAGGCAGTCGAGCAGGCGCACCGGTTCGCCGTTGGCGATGGGTACCACCAGCTGGGCGCCGGCGGGGATCTGCTCCACCAGCGCATCGGCCAACTCGTCGGGTGACGCCGGCGACGGCGGGAGCTCCAGCGTCATCGCTCTCCTCGCCCGAACTGGCGTGAGTTCGTGCCAACTGTTGGAACCGACCGACGCAATTTGGGTCTGGTCATGGGTGGAGGGCCTCGAGGACGGCCGAGGCGAGCTCGGGGCGGCACACCACCAGCCCCGGCACCACCGGGCGGGCTCGGTTGAACTCCAGTTCGGAGCCGTCGATGCCCGAAACGAACAGCCCAGCGGCGCG
Source organism: Acidimicrobiia bacterium (assembly GCA_029858875.1). Classification (GTDB taxonomy): domain Bacteria; phylum Actinomycetota; class Acidimicrobiia; order Acidimicrobiales; family SHLQ01; genus JAOUEE01. The sequence goes on along the minus strand of JAOUEE010000102.1, from coordinate 8,967 downwards.
CGCCACCGCCGCCGGCGCGCACACATCCCACTCGTAGAGCCCGGTGGGATGGATGTACACGTCGGCCTCGCCGGCCACCACGGCCATGGCCTTCACCCCGGCCGAACCCGCGGTCACCGCGTCGCCACCGAGCTCCTCGGCCAGGGCCTGACCCCAATGAGCCTGGGCTCGGCTGGCGATGACCACGGGCCGGTCGCGGAGCGGATCGGCCGGCCGCGGCGAGGTGGCCGTGCCGTACAGCCGGCCCAGCGCAGGCAGCGAGACCGCCGCCGCGGTGGGCACGCCGTTGACCACGAGAGCCACGTGCACCGCATAGTCGTCGGAGTACGGCGACGAGTAGTCGACGGTGCCGTCGAGCGGGTCCACGATCCACACCCGCTCGGCGTCCAGACGGCGAGCGTCGTCCACGCCCTCCTCGGACAGCACCACATCATCGGGGCGGGCCGAGCCCAGCTCTTCGACCAGACGGTCGTGCGCCCGGCGGTCACCCTCGTCCCGCACTTCCCAGATCATCCAACCGTCACGGAACGCCTCACGGCGCAGCTCGGCGAGCACCTCGCCGGTGACCTGCGCCGCCAGCCCGGCCAGTTGGTGATCATCGATCACGAGCGGACGCGGCGCAGCAGGATCTCCTGGGTGATGGAGGCCACATGAAGGCCGTCGGGGGTGAACACATGACCGAAAGCCAGTCCCCGCCCGCCGAGCAGGCCCTGCCCGTCGAAGACGTGCAGCAGCCAGTCGTCGGCCGGTGCGTCGCGCAGGAACCACACGGCGTGATCGAGGCTGGCCCCCATGAAGTTCTCGCCGAAGTGACCGTCGGCAGCCAGGTCGGGGTGATCCGCTGACGCCGCCTCGGTGGGCAGGTCGTCGGATGCGTAGGCCAGCGCACAGATCTGCGTGACCGGGTCGTCGTCGATCGGGCCCTTCACGCGGATCCAGGCCGCCCGCCGCGAGCTGCCCGGCTCCGCCGGCACCGGTCGCCGTTGCAGCAACGTGCCCCAATCCTCGGTCTGGCACTCGTCGGGGCCCGGAATACCCTCCGGCAGCTTCGCCGTCTGCACGTCGGCCTGATCCTCGTCGACGTGGAACGAGGCGGCGAGGTTGAGGATGGCCCCGTTGGACTGGCGGGCCACCACCAGTCGTGTGGTGAACGATCGGCCGTTGCGGATGCGGTCGACCTCGTAGCGGATGGGTTCGTCGCTGTCGCCGCCGCGGATGAAGTAGGCGTGCACCGAGTGCAGCCGATACGCGGGATCGACGGTGCGGATGGCCGCCAACAGGCCCTGGGCCACCACCTGACCTCCGTACACGCGTCCCCACGGGTAGGACGGACTGACCCCGACGTAGGTGTCGGGACCGTGCGGTTCGAGGTGCATCAGCTCGGCGAAAGAGCTGATGGTGACGGCCAAGGTCGCTCAGCCGAGCGCGCTGAGCGCAGCGTCGTAGTCGGGCTCCTGGGCGATCTCGGGAACCTGTTCGCAGTGCAACACGGCGCCGTCGGCGTCGACGACGACCACCGACCGGGCGTTGAGGCCGGCCAGCTTCCCGTCGAGCATGCGAACGCCGTAGTCGGCGGCGAACTCCGGGCTGCGGAAGGTGCTGGCGGTGATGACGTTCTCGATGCCCTCGGCGCCACAGAACCGGGCGAGGGCGAAGGGCAGGTCGGCCGACACGCAGACGATCGCCGTGTTGTCGAGCGATGCCGCCCGCTGGTTGAACGTGCGGACGCTGGTGGCGCAGATCCCGGTGTCGATGCTGGGGAAGATGTTGAGCACCACTCGGCTGCCGGCCAGACCCTCGGAGGTCACGTCGGAGAAGTCGGCACCGGTGAGGACGAAGGCGGGGGCGGTCGAGCCGGGGGCCGGCAGTTCGCCCGACGTGTTGACGGGCGCGCCCCCGAGAGTGATCTGTGCCATCGCTTCCTCCTGAATCGGTCTCCCTGTGTCTATCGGGTCAGACCACCAGCCGCACCACGGCGGTGGTGGCCGCGGCGACGAGGACCACCACCACGAAGTTGGCTCGGCGCCACAGGGCGACGGCGGCGGCGGCCAGGCCGGCCAGGCGGGCGTCGACCACCCACCTGCCATCGGCGACCAAGGTGCTGGTGGCCACCAGCGCCATCAGCAGCGGGGCCGGCAACAACAGGGCCAGCCGTTCGAGCCAACCAGCAAGCTGCGAGCGGCCGCCCAGTACGAGGGGCCCGGCCGCCTTGAGGGCATAGGTGCCGGCGGCCAACAGCACCATCACCAGCGTGGCGTCATCCACGGAGCTCTCCTCGGGCCAGCACCACGACGCCGGCCGACGCCAGGATGGGGATGCCGGCCGCGATGAACGGCGACAGCAGCAGCGCCACCGCCGCGCCGGCCACGGCCAGGCGGCGTTGGGTGGGATCGGCCAACCGGGGCCAGACGAGGGCCAGGAAAACCGCGGGGATGGCCGCGTCCAGGCCCAGGTTCTCCACCAGATCGCCCGATGACGACAACACCGCGGCACCCAGCAGGGTGGAGGCATTCCAGACGACGAACACGGCGACCCCGGCGGCCAGGTAGCCATAGCGCCGCAGCGACTTCGTCGACTGGGCCGTCCCGACGGCCGTCGACTCGTCGATCATCAACTGGGACACCAGGGCCCGCCAGGGCCAGGTTCCGCGCAGCGCCGGGGCCAGGGCCACACCGAAGGCCAGTGACCGCAGATTCAACAGCAGACCAGCGATGACCGCGGCGGCCACCGTGCCCCCGTCGCCCAGCACGCTGACCGCGGCGAACTGGGCGCTGCCGGCGAAGACCAGCACCGAGAACCCCATGGCTTGGGCCACGCTCAGACCGGCTTCGACTGCGGCGATGCCGAAGGTCACGCCGAAGGGCGCGGCCGACAGGGCGATGAAGATCGCCTGGCGCCGGACGCGCGTTCGTTCGGATCGGTTGTCGGGGTCCGCCTCGGTCACGCCGGGGAGTCTGGTGCCCCACCCGCCTCGAGGTCGAGAAGGAATCGCTTGGTGTCGACCCCACCGGCGAATCCGGTGAGGCTGCCGTCGGCGCCGATGACGCGGTGACAGGGCACCACGACCGGCAGCGGGTTCTTGCCGTTGGCCGCGCCGATGGCTCGCGCTGCGGTGGGCCGGCCGATCGCCGCGGCCTGCTCGGCGTACGTGCGGGTCTCACCGAAGGGAATCCGACGCAACGCGGCCCACGCCTGTCGTTGGAACGGGGTGCCCGCGGGCGCCAGCGGCAGGTCGAACGACCGCCGCTCGCCGGCGAAGTACTCACCGAGTTGGGTCTGCGCCGCGTCGAGCACCGGGTGATCGCCGCCGTTGGATCGAAGGTCCGAGAACCCCCTATCGGCCGGACGCTCGTCGGGCCAGAGCACGGCGCGCAGGTGTTCGGCATCGGCGATCAGGCGCAGCTCGCCGATCGGGGTGGTGACGGATCGCTCACACAGGTCGGTCATGTGTCTTCCCTTCGATGTTCGGAGAACCAGAGATGGGCCGCGGCAAGTGCTCGGTGCGGACGCCAACGTTCGGCCAACGCCGAGAGCTCGTCTGTAGTGACGTCGTGGCCGAGCGCTCGGCCGGCCGCCCGCCGCAGCCCGAGGTCGCTGGCCGGGAAGGCATCACCATGACGGTGCACCCGGGCCGCCACCAGGTGCGCCGTCCAGGGTCCGACACCGGGCAGGGCGCACCATTCGCCGATGATCTCGTCGAGGTCGCCCGGCTCGCCCCGCCGCGACAACTGGATCTCGTCACCGGCCACGGCCTGGGCCACCCGGCGGACGGTGGCCTCCCGGCGAGTGGTGAGACCCAGGCCGCTCAGGTCGGCCTCGGCCACGGCCTCGGCGCCGGGGAACACGGTGTGCAGCTCGGCCTCGCCGATGTCGATCCGGCTGCCGCAGCGCTGGGCCAGCCGGCCGGCGACGGTGGAGGCAGCGGCCACACTGACCTGCTGGCCCAACACGATGCGCAACACCGTCTCGAATCGGTCCCACGCCCCGGGCAGGCGCAGACCGGGCCGGTCGGCCACCATCGGGCCCAGAACCGGGTCGGAGTCGAAGTGCGCCACACCGGCCGCCGGGTCCTCATCGGTGGCGAACAGCGACCGTACCCGGCCGACCTCGTCGATGATCCCGGCGAAGGTCGGAAGGTGGGCCACCACCTCGAGGTGACCGGGGTCTCCGGCCGATCCGATGTCGACCACGCCGGGATGGCCGCACGTGAGGATGGTCCGGCGGTAGCGGCCGTCGCCGACGGCTTCGACACCCGGGATGGCACGGGACGCGAGGTAGCCGGTGATGGCGGCCACGGGAAGGTCACCCTGGTGGGGCACCCGAAGGGCCAGACCGCCATCGGTGGCCAAGAGGTCGCCCTGCCGACGCCGCTCCCGTAGTGCGGTGGGAGCGAAGCCGAACACGTCCTTCACCACGCGATTCATCTGGCGCACGCTGGCGAAGCCGGACGCGAAGGCCACATCGCCGATCGACAGTTCGGTCTCGTCCAGCAGGCGCCGGGCGAAGTGGGCTCGACGACTGCGAGCCACGAAGTCGGGCGTGGCCCCGACGTGATCCTGGAAGAGCCGACGTAGCTGGCGACCGGAGTAGCCCACCCGAGCGGCGAGGTCGGTCTCGTTGGCGCTGTCGAGGTGCCCGTCGCTGATGAGCACCAGGGCATGCGCCACCGCGGCCGGCACGTCGGCCGATCGCTCGGGCAGCCGATCGGGTCGACACCGCAGGCAGGGCCGGTACCCGGCCGCCTCGGCGGCCACGGTGCTGGGGTAGGACCGCACGTGCTCGGGATGGGGTCGAGCCACACAGTCGGCCCGGCAGTAGATACCGGTGGTGGTCACCGCCTGGAGACCGATGGTCGTCATGACGGCATTGTGGCCCGCTGACCGGTCGTCGGCTCGTCGTATTCGGACATGACGACCACTATGTCCGAATACGACCGGCCCATCGGAGGAACACGACGGCTCCGGTCGGTGTTGGCCCGGTTAAGCTGTCGAACCGACCGAGGAGCACCCTTGCGCAAGCACCGCATCGAGATCGCCTACTGCGTCCCTTGAGACTATTCGGCACGCGCCGTGCGCGCGGCTTCCGATCTGTTGTCCAACTACCAGCACGTCATCCAGGATCTGCGCTTCGTCACCGGCGACAAGGGCATCTTCGACGTGACCGTCGACGGTGAGCTGCTGTTCAGCAAGCATGCCGCCGGGCGCCACGCCGACGCGGGCGAGGTGTTGGATCTGTTCCGGTCGACCTACGCGGCCGACGTCCCCGTGTACGGCGCCTAGCGTCGCACTCAGCCCACCGCCGACATGACATCGGCCAGCCGATCGAGATACGGCAGCAACTCGTCGTCACCCTTCGGGGGCAGGCCGAACACCACCCGGTGCACACCACCGTCGCGGAGGCGCTCGAGCCCGGCGGGGTCGGTGGGCGCGTAGTACATCGACACCTCGATCTCGGTCACGTCGCGGCCGGCCTTGTCGGCCTCGGCGGCCAGCACCGGCAGTTCGTCGAGGATGTCGCCGCCCCGACCGGCCAACGGGATCCAGCCGTCGCCGTATCGGACCGCTCGGCGGGCTCCACCGGGCGCTGCTCCACCGACGTGGATGGGCGGATGAGGCTTCTGGGCCGGCTTGGGCCACTGTTGGATGGGGTCGAAGTCGACGTACTCGCCGTGGTACTCGGCCTCGGACTGGGTCCAGATGGCCTTCATGGCCTCGATCCGCTCACGCAGCAGCTTCCACCGCCCGTGGAAGGCGGTGCCGTGGTTGGCCATCTCCTCGGCGTTCCATCCGCCGCCCACGCCGAACAGGAACCGTCCTCCCGAGAAGTGGTCGAGCGACGCCACCTGCTTCGCGGTCTGGATGGGGTCGCGTTGCACCACGAGACAGATACCGGTGGCCAGCTTCAAAGTGGTGGTTGTGCTGGCCGCCATCGACAGCGAGACGAAGGGATCGGCCACGTCGTGGTACATCTTCGGCAACTCGGCACCGCCGGGCCACGGGGTGACCCGCTCGACCGGGATGTGGCTGTGCTCGGCCACCCACAACGACTCGAAGCCACGCTCCTCGAGGGCCCGCCCCAGATCGGCGGGGTGCATCGAGTAGTCGGTGGGGAAGATGGCGGCTCCGTAGAGCATCTGGGGGTCTCCTTGCCGATCAGTCGGTGGCGGCCGCACGGGCGGCGCCGGTCCGGAACTCGTCGATGTCGTCGCCATCGGCGCCACAGCAGGTGGTTGCACCGAGGAGGAGCAGCACCAGGGCGACGGCGAGGGCCGGACGGACGAGGGCGGACACGGCGGCCGAGCCTACCGGCCGTGGCCGGGCGCGAACGCCCAGGAGCGCTCACCCGAGGCGGCCACTAAGGTTCGCGCCGGCACGCCGATCGCGGAGGATCACATGAGCTGGACCAGAGCCGTCGTCACCGGCGCGTCGAGCGGCATCGGTGAGGCCCTCGCCCGCCGACTGTCCCAGGCCGGCACCCACGTGGTGCTGGTGGCCCGCACCCAGTCCCGCCTCGACGAGCTGGCCGATCAGCTGGGTGGACCCGATCGGGCCACGGTGCTGGTCGCCGACCTGGCCGATCGGGCCGGGGTGGCACCGGTGGCCGAGCTGATCGCGGGCGAGCCCGAGATCGACCTGGTCGTCAACAATGCCGGCTTCGGGGTCAGCGGGGCGATCGCCGAGTCCGACGTCGAGCGCCAGCTGGCCATGATCGACGTGAACGTGCGGTGCCTGACCCAGCTCAGCCACGCCGCTGCCGCGGCCATGGCCCCGCGTGGGCGGGGCGGCATCCTCAACATCTCGTCGGTCGGTGGGTACGTCCCTGCGCCCTCCTTCGCCGTCTACGGCGCCACCAAGGCCTACGTCACCTCGTTCAGCCAGGCCCTGCACGCCGAGCTCGAGTCGGCCGGCGTGCACGTCACCTGTGTGGCGCCCGGCTTCACCCGCACCGAGTTCCAGGATCGGGCCGAGTACGACTCGTCGAAGATGCCCGGCTTCATGTGGCAGACGGCCGACGAGGTGGCCAAGATCGCGCTGGACGCCACCGCGAAGAACAAGGCGATGGTGGTGCCCGGCCTACCCAACAAGCTGATGGTGGCGGCGGTCAAGCCCCTGCCCAGCGCGCTGCAGCGCCGGATCGCCAGCTCGTTCTGAACTGACGTCCCGGGCGCTCGGGCAACGCCCCTACCTGTCCGCGGCCCGCTGGTTGTCGAGCAGCAGCTCCACCTTCTGATCCAGGTACTGGATCTCCAGCTCGGCCTTCAGGTTGACCCGGTAGTCGGCCCGGGCCTGCAAGCGGTCCCGTTCGCGCTGGATGCGCTGGTTCATCAAGATGATGGGACCCTCGATAGCGGCCACCGACGCCAACACCGCGCTGATGACGGCGAACACGATGACGGGGTAGGGCTCGAAGGGCTGGGCGATCACGTTCACCAGGGTCCACACCACGATGAAGGCTACGATGGCGGCCACCACCGACCAGCTGGCGAAAAAGCCGACCAGCCGGGTCGCCGCGCCATGGCGCCGGTCGACCGCGTCGAGGTCGTCCTCGGTCTCGATGGTGATGAGCTGGTCGTCGCGGATCGAGGCCAACACCGCCTCGGCATCGTCGTCCATGGCCGCGCCGGTCTCGGCGATGAGATCGCGCATGTGCGCCAACTCGGCCTCGGTGGCGCAGTCGGCGCACACCGCATCGCCGGGATCCCACTGAGGGTGGGTCGCGCGGAGGCGATCACGCACGGGCGCCACCAGTTGGCGGGCGGTCCGCCAGGGCGAACGGGGGCGGGGACGATCACAGGTGGGGCATCCACCATTCATGTGCGCGACCGCGTGTGGCGCCACAGGAAGAGGGCGAACAACGCCTGGAAGGGCAGCCGAATCCAATTGGCCGGTCCCAGCGCCGTGCCGACCACCCGCTCGGTACCGCCATCGGCGGCGGGACGGAGCTCGACCCTGTTGATGGCCATGTCGACGTTGGCCGGGAACACCGCGACCAACAGCCCGAGCAGTCCCCAAGCGGCCCATCGGCGGGTGACCGGTGGGATCATGGCCAGGCCGAGCGCGATCTCGGCGGCACCGGATACCTGATTGGCCAGCTTCTTGTCGGGAATCCAGTCGGGCACCACCGCTTCGAAGAACTGCGGGCGGACGAAATGGCCGACCCCTGCGCCGACGAAGAAGCCGGCGATGCCCCGTGCCGACTGCTGCTCGGTGAGCAACGGCCATCTCCAATACCGACCCATGGAACCTCCGACATCGACGAACAACCGGCACCGTAGCCGCCGCGGGCTCGCGGAGAATGTCCGACCCCCCGGGCAGAATGATCTCTGTCATGGAGTCCCCTTCTCTTCGCTTCGCCGCCGCGGTACGCACCCTGGGCGAAACGGCTCGCGCCCACGGTCTGACAATGCCCACCTTCCGCAGCCCACCCGGGTTGGCCGAGGTCGATCGGTCCATTCGGCGTCACGGTCACGCCGTCACCGTCTCCGTCCAGCTGCGCGATCGGCCGTGGGCTGCGGTGCTGGCCGACATGATCGAGGGGGTCGTGGTGGCCAACGGGCTGGGCGAGGTCGAGGCCGCCCGAGTGCGCGCCGTCCTCTGGGCCGGTGTGGCCGAACCGGTCGACACCGCCGCCTGAGTCGGCCTCGGCCGTCCTTCGAGCTGGGGCACAATGGAACCCGTCACCGCCCGGGTGGCGGAATTGGCAGACGCAGGGGGCTTAAACCCCCCGGCTCCCCAGGGAGCGTGTGAGTTCAAATCTCACCCCGGGCACCGCTCTTACCTGGTGTTTTTGAGCCGATTCGGGCGTGGTGGCGGCGACTCAGACTTGCGTATTCGGCCGAGTAGTCGCGAGGTTTGTCCCTACTCGTGTCCCTAGAAACCACAATCACGGCGGCGAAGTCGGCATCGCATCACACCGAGACGGGTCGCCAACCGTCGCGCCGCATCTGGAGTACGTTTGGAGTCAGCG
>JAOUEE010000433.1 GCA_029858875.1 Acidimicrobiia bacterium | reverse complement strand
ACCCTGGCCCAGGTGGGGGACTACTGCGACTTCCTCTTCCTCGACGAGGCAGCCATCGACGAAGCGGCATGGGACAAGGCCATCATCAACGGGCCGTCCGCCGCCGAGATCCTCGACGGCTGCATCACGGCGCTGGCCGACTGCCCCTGGGAGCCCGAGGCCGTGAAGGACACCGTGTTCGGGGTGGGGGAGGCCCTCGGCGTCAATCGATCGAAGACCCAGGCGCCCGTGCGGGTGGCGGTCACCGGACGGACGGTGGGGCCGCCCCTGTTCGAGACCATGGCCGACTTCTTCAGTCGCGAAGAGGCCCTTCGACGCCTGGAAAGGGCCAGGAGACTCATTACCGGGTGAGCATCGACGGTGCACGATGGAGTGTTCGCGATTCCGACAGGACGGCCCATGTCTCTTCCCCTCCGGCGGCCCACGCTCTCCAGCCCGCTCGCAGCCCTGGTGCTGGTGGTTGCCGCGGCCATCGCCCTGGTCACCCTCACCGGCCCCGCGCAGGCCCAGGTCTCACCGGGTGACTTCGCCGACGAGTTGCGGGTGGCCGGCTTCGACCGCTCGCTGGCCCTCGAGTGGTTGCCCGACGGCCGGGCCCTGGTGTTGGGTCAGGGCGGACAGATCTGGGTGGCCGACGCCGCCGCCGGCACCAAATCGCTCTACCTCACCATCCCCGACGTCGACGACAACGGCGAGCGAGGCGCGCTGGACCTCGTGTTCGACCCCGGGTTCGCGGCCAATGGCCGGGTGTACGTGTTCTACATGTCGGATTCGAACGATCGCTTCAACATCGGCCGCTTCACCTACACCGGTGCCGGCTCGAGCGACGTCAACTCGTTGACCGTGGTGTGGAGCGTGCCCGACACCAATCCCGGAACCAGCCACAGCGGCGGCTCCCTCGACTTCGGCGCCGACGGTCATCTCTACCTGTCGGTGGGGGACGGCACCGATGCGTCGCGGTCACAGGATCTCACCAATGTGTTCGGCAAGATCCTCCGCATCGCCAAGGACGGAAGCGTGCCCGCAGGCAACCCCTTCGACGATGGCGGAGGCCCCAACGTCGACGAGATCTACGCCTATGGCGTGCGCAACCCGTGGCGCGGGTCGTTCGACGACGTGACCGGCACGTACTACTTCGGCGACGTGGGTGGCAACAACCCCACCACCGCCTACGAGGAGATCAACGTGCTGGCCGCCGGCGCCAACTACGGCTGGCCGTCCTGCGAGGGACCGCTGGGCCCGCCCAAGGCGGGGCCGAGTTGTCCGGCCGGCGTCACCGCACCGCTGTGGTCCTACCTCCACTTCGCGGCCGAGGGGTGCTGTGCCGCGGTGGGCGGTGAGGTGGTGCGGGGTGCCACCGTGCCCGACGAGCTCGACGGGGCCTACCTGTACGCCGACTTCAACCAGGAGCAGATCCGCTACCTGGAGCTGGGTGCCGGCAACACCGTCACCGACGAAGGCGTGGTGAAGACCGGAACCCGTCAGGTCGTGTGGTTGGGTCAGGGCCCTGACGGACACGTCTACTACCTGCGCTACGGCTATCAACCCGGTCAGGGTGAGCTGCACCGGTTGCGGTACACGCCGGGGGCCGACCAGCCCCCGGTCATCCATTCCGCCACCGCCAACCCCACCACGGGGCCGGCGCCGCTGTCGGTCTCGTTCACCGGCAACGCCAGCGACCCCGACGGGGATCCGGTGAGCTACCGCTGGGACTTCGGCGACGGCACGACGTCCACCCAGAAGAACCCGACGCACATCTACACCGCCGCCGGGAACTTCCAGGCCCAGCTCCGGGTCACGGCTGGTGGGCAGACCACCGTGGGCTCGCTGATCGGCATCGATGTCGGACAGGCACCGGTGGCCAGCATCGACGCGCCGGCCGACGGCAGCCGGTTCTCCGCCGGCGACTCGATCGTGCTGGATGGTTCGGCCACCGATGACGGGCCCCTCGCCGATGGCGACTTCCGCTGGGACGTGTGGCTGATCCACGACCAGCACCTGCACCCTGAGCTCACCGCGTTCGGCCGCCAGGCCTCGTTCGATGTCGCCACCTCCGGGCACGGTTGGGAGGGCGACACCGGTCTGCGGATCCAGCTCACGGTGACCGACGACCTGGGTCTGATCGACACCGACGCCGTGGAGATCGTGCCCCGCAAGGTGCCCGTGCAGATCCGATCCGACGCCGGGTCCGGAGTGACCATCGACGGTGTCGCCCAGCTGACCCCCTTCGACCTGGACACGGTGGCCGGGTTCCGCCATGTCGTCGCCACCGAACCCGACGTGTGCGACGGTGCCCGTCGGTGGCTGTTCGACCGGTGGTCCGATGGCTCGGTGGCGCCGAGTCGCGTGTTCGTGGTCCCCACCTCGGCGGTGACGCTGACCGCCCGATACAACGACGCCGGTCCCTGCCAGGTCACGTGCCTGGGCATCCCGGCCACGGTCGTGATCGGCGCCGGTGACCTACCCACGGCCGGTGACGACGTGATCGTCGGGACTGCGGGAAGTGACGTCATCGATGCCCGGGGCGGCGACGATCTGGTGTGTGGTGGCGACGGCGACGACCAGATCGACGGGGGCGCCGGCGCCGACTGGTTGTTCGGTGACGCAGGGATCGACCGGATCGCCGGTGGCATCGATGCCGATGTCCTCGACGGCGGCACGGGCGGCGATCACCTGCTGGGCAACGACGGGAACGACGTCCTGCTCGGCCGCGGAGGCAACGACGTGCTCAACGGTGGGCCTGGCGCCGACCGCCTGCACGGGCGCGGTGGCGACGACGTCCTGCGCGGCGGCATCGGCGAGGACCTGCTGTGGGGTGAGGCCGGCGCTGATGATCTGTTCGGTGGCGGCGAGGGCGACC
>JAOUEE010000101.1 GCA_029858875.1 Acidimicrobiia bacterium | reverse complement strand
ATCGGCGACCGACACGGTCGGCGCCCAACTCGGGTCCACAGCGGCCCAGCGGTTGGGTTCGATGGCGACCGTCCCCAGCAAGATGGTGGCCATGTGTTCAGACGAGTCCGTTCTCGAGGTACTCGGGGTGGTGCACCGTGATCCGGCCCCGGTGCAGCTCGACCGTCCCCTCGGCCCGCAACCGTTGGAGGAAGGCGTTCACCGTGGGGCGGGTGGCGCCGGTCATCGTGGCGATGGTCTCCTGGGTGAGGGGGATCTCCCGGTCGAAGCACTCGCTCAGTGCCACCAGCCGACGGCGCAGCCTCTGCTCGACGGGCACGTGGCGGGCCTCGCTGACCAACTCGTGGAGGGATCGAACCCGGGCGTCGAGCAGCTGGATCAGCAGGCGGTCGAGGGCGGGGTGGTCCCGGCGGGCTTCGTCGAACGCCGAGCGGTGCAGTGTCCAGCCCTCGACCGCGGTGATGGCCCGCACCGAAGCCATCCGGGGGGCGTTGCTGACCAGGGCCTGCTCGCCGACGATCTCGCCCGGTCGAACCACACCGACCGCCACGACATCACCGTTCTCGGTCACCCGCTCGACGAGGAGATGGCCGGTCTCGACGATGTACACCGAGTCGCCCACCTCGCCTTCGCGGAACAACGACCGGCCGGGAGCGAACGACTTGGGCGTGACGGCCGCCTCCAAGCGACGGCGAGTGGCGTCATCGAGCGAGCGGATGAGCGTGGGCCACATGCGGTTCAGACCGGGGTCACGCCGTTGTGGCGTTCGGTGAAGTGACGGGCTTTGCCCTGGGCCAGGCCGATGCGGCGAATGAGCTCTTCGCGGAGGTGATCGGGTGGGGTGATGGCATCGACCACCAGGTCCGAGGCCAGCCGGAGGAGGTCGACGTCGGCTTCGTACCTGGCCCGCTCGTCGGCCACGAAGGCCGCCCGCTCGTCGGGGTCCTCGATGGACTGGATCTTGTTGTAGAAGACGGCGTTGACCGCGGGCTCGGGGCCCATCACCGCGATCTGGGCCGTGGGCAGGCACAGGGTGGCCTCGGGCTCGAAGGCCGGGCCACACATGGCGTAGAGGCCGGCGCCGTAACACTTGCGGAGCACGACGCATATCTTGGGCACGGTGGCTTCGCTGACCGCGGAGATCATCTTGGCGCCGTGGCGGATGATGCCCTCCCGCTCGACCTGGGTGCCGATCATGAAGCCAGGCACGTCGGCCAGGAACACCAGGGGCACGTTGAACGCGTTGCAGAGCCATACGAAACGGGCCGCCTTGTCGGCGCTGTCGGTGAAGAGCACGCCGCCCTTGGCCGCCGGGTTGTTGGCCACCACCCCCAGCGACTGTCCTTCGAGCGACGCGAACCCCACCACCAACTCGGGTGCGAAGTCGGGTTTGAGCTCGAAGAACGAGCCGTCGTCGACCAGGCCGTCGATGACGGCCCTCACGTCGTAGGTCGCCTTGTCGTCGGCGGGAACCACGCCGTCGGCCAGTGGGCGCTCCGGAGGCTGCCAGTGGCTCCACGGCGGTGGCTGGCGGAAGTTGGACGGCAGGTAGCTCAAGTACAGTTTGGCCAGCTCGATGGCCGCGTCGTCGTCGGCGACCAGGTTGTCGCCGCACCCCGACACCGAGGTGTGCATCCGGGCACCGCCCATCTCCTCGAGGGTCACCTGCTCGCCGATCACCTCCTCGGCCATGCGGGGCGAACCGAGGTACATGGACGCGTTGCCATCCACCATGAACACCACGTCGCAGAAGGCCGGGATGTACGCCCCGCCGGCGGCCGAGGGGCCGAACAGGCAACACACCTGCGGGACCCGGCCCGACAGTCGGACCTGGTTGTAGAAGATGCGGCCGGCACCCCGTCGGCCGGGGAACAGATCGACCTGGTCGGTGATCCGGGCTCCGGCCGAGTCGATGAGCCAGGCGATCGGGATCTCCTCGGTGAGGGCCCGCTCGGTGAGACGGATGATCTTCTCCACCGTGCGGGCACCCCAGGACCCGGCCTTGACGGTGGGGTCGTTGGCCACGATGGCGACCGGTCGCCCCGCGACCAGGGCCCGGCCGGTGACCACCCCGTCGGCCGGCAGGTCGCCGGCCGGGGCGATGGCGTTGGCCAACAGCGCGTCCTCCACGAAGGAGCCTTCGTCGATCAACAGATCGATGCGCTCGCGGACGAATCGCTTGTTCGCGGCCCGCAGCTTGTCGCCGTGACGGTCGAGGTTGCCGCGGCGAGCCCGCTGCTGGGCGGCGGCGATCGCCTCGCCGGGCCCGTGATCATCTGCCTGTTCGGCCATGGGCGTAGGTTAGAGCCGGCCGCCGAGCCCGGAGACCACCGCATGCCTTTCACCCCGATCGTCGGCACCCTGGCGTATGTCTGGGACCGCGGGGCCGACACCGTGCTCATGATCCACCGCAACGCCCGGGCCGACGACGACCACTACGGGAAGTTCAACGGCCTCGGGGGCAAGCTCGAGCCCGATGAGGACGTGGTGTCGAGCCTGCGGCGTGAGCTGCTCGAGGAGGCCGGCATCGAGGTGCTCGATCCGCGACTGCGTGGCACCATCACCTGGACTGGCTTCGGGCCCGGAGGGGAGGACTGGTTGGGGTTCATCTTCCTGGCCACCGACTGGCACGGCCGGCCGGGCAGGGCCAACCACGAGGGCGAGCTGGTCTGGGTGGACCGGGCCCGGTTGATGCAGGCATGCGCCGACCGGGCCGAGGATCGCGACCAGGCGGCGCTACCGCTCTGGGCCGGGGATCGGCACTTCATCCCGCTGGTGTTCGACGACGACCCGCGGGCCTTTCACGGCACCATGCCCTACGACCACGATCGGCCCGTGTCGTGGGACTACGTGCGGATCTCGTGACTGCTCAGACGACCGAGCCGCGGGGGATCACGAAGGCCCGCATGACCTGGCCCAGACCGGCGTCCGGAAACCAGTAGCCCACCTCGGTGTGGAAGGGGTCTTCCTCCCACTCACCGGCCAGTACGGATCGCGGTCCCCGTGCTCCATCGTCGATGGCTGGCGCAGGCTGCTACGGTCGCCCGCGTTCGGCCGAGGGAGACTGACGATGCTGCTCGTTCGCTTCGACATGCGATCGCCCGGGGCGTCCCCCGAGGCCCGCGCCGACCTGTATCGGGCGGCCATCGAGATGAGTGCGTGGGCCGAGGAGCACGGCGCCGTGACCGCGGTGGTCTCCGAACATCACGCCTCGCCCGATGGCTACCTGCCGGCGCCGCTGATATTGGCCTCGGCCATCGCCGCCCGCACCACATCGCTGCCCATCACCGTGGGTGCCGTGCTGGCCGGTCTGCACGATCCGGTGGCGCTGGCCGAGCAGATGGTGGTGCTCGACCACATCAGTCGGGGCCGGGTGAGCTACACCATCGGCCTGGGCTACCGGCCCGTCGAATACGAGATGTTCGGGCGGGACTTCGCCGATCGGGGCCGACGGATGGACGAGGTCATCGCTGCTCTGCAGGCCGGCCTGAGTGGCGAGCCGTTCGAGTACCAGGGTCGTCCCGTGCACGTCACGCCCGCCCCGTACACACCGGGCGGGCCGATGCTGAGCTACGGCGGCGGCAGCCTGGCCGCGGCCCGTCGGGCCGGTCGTTTCGGGCTGGGCTTCCTGGGTCAGGGGTCCGATGATCCGGCCGCGCTGGAGTCGGCCTACCGGATGGCGGCCGAGGAGGCCGGCCACCAGCCGGGGTTCTTCTATGTTCCGTCGGCCGGCTCGGCCACCGCCGTGGTGGTGGTCGAGGATGTCGACCGGGGGTGGGCCGAGCATGGCCCGCACCTGCTGCACGACGCCCAGATGTACGGCACCTGGGTGGGACCCGACGACGCGGCGGAGGCCGGTTCGGCGGCCACCACGGTGGCCGAGCTCCGGGCCGAGAACGGCAACTACCGGGTGGTCGACCCCGAGGGCGCACGGGAGATCATCGCCGACCAGGGGGTCCTGCCCCTGTTCCCGCTGGCCGGCGGCACACCGCCCGACCTGGCCTGGTCCTCGCTCGACCTGGTGGCCCGGGAAGTACTGACCGATGGCTGACCGGGGCCGGCGCCGAACCCGGATAGGCGCCGGCGGACGATGAGAGCCGGCATCTACCTCGACGGGCGCAATCCCGAGCCTTGGGCCGAGCCGTGGCCCGACTTCTACGCCCGCCAGATCGAGCTGGTGGTCGAGGCCGAGCGGCTGGGGGCCGACTCGGTGTGGCTCAGTGAACATCATCTGTTCGACGACGGGTACCTGCCCCAGCCGCTGGTGCTGGCTGCGGCGCTGGCCGCCAGGACCGAGCGCATCCGCCTCGGCACCGCCGTTCTGTTGGGTCCCCTCTGGAATCCGGCCCGCCTGGCCGAGGAACTGGCGCTGGTGGACAACCTCAGCCGAGGCCGGCTGATGGTGGGTCTGGGGGCGGGCTACTCGCGTCCCGAGTTCGACCTGTACGGCGCCGACCCCTCCACCCGCTACGGCCAGACCGACGCGCTGGTGCGCGAACTGCGACGACTGCTCGGGCCCGACGGGCCCATCACGCCCCCGTCGGTGCAGCGGCCGCCCGAGTTGTGGCTCGGCTATCAGGGGCCACAGGGTGCCCGACGGGCCGGACTGCTGGGCGCGCCGCTGCTGTCCACCAACCCGACATCACTCGACCCGTACCGCGCCGCCCTGCGGGAGGCCGGACACGGCGACCAGGCGGCTCGCATGGCCGGCGTCGTCACGGTGGTGGTGGCCGACGACCCCGACCAGGCCTTCGAACGGGTGCTGCCCCATGCCCTGCACCAGATCAACACCTACCGGGCGGCGGCGGCGGCGGGAACCGGTCGCACTCCCAGCCCGGTCACGGCCGACAAGCTGCGGACGGCCCGCCACGACCACACCACCGTGTTGTCACCGCTCGAGGTGTTGACCCCGGACCAGACCGTGGCGTGGCTGTGGACCAAGGTCCAGGGCCTGCCCGTCGAGGAGGTCTTCTGCTGGGCTTCGGTGGGGGGCATGCCCCACGATCTCGTGCAACGCCATCTCGAGCTGTGGCTGGGCGAGGTGCGCCCCGCCATCGGGGACTGGTGATTCTCAGTCGTCACCGCCGACTGATTCTCAGTCGGTCACCGCCGACTGATTCTCAGTCGGTCACCGTGATGGCGTCCTCGGGGCAGTTCAAGGCGCCCACCCGGGCCTGCTCGGCCAGGTCGGGTTCGACCTCGGCCCGGGTGACCACGCAGTAACCGTCGTCATCGGGTTCGAAGACCAGCGGGGCCAGGGCGTAGCAACGGCCGTGTCCGGTGCAGATCGAACGGTCGACGGAGATCCTCATGGGGTCTTCCTACCCGCGGCCACGGCCATCCTCAAGCGGGGCGGGCCGCCGATCAGTCGTCGTCGGCGATCAGCACGAACCCCGACCCGAAGATGCGGCCCGGCGTGGCGTTGCGGACGCTCGTCAGGGCCACCACCAGGGCGGTCCCGACTGGCGCGGAAGGGGACCAGCGCCCCCACCATCTGGTGCGAACCGTGGGCCCGGTGTTCAATGAGCACCGCATGGAACCGACGCTGCTCACCACCCGTCAGATGGCCGATTTCGTCACGGATGGCTACCTGCGCTTCGACGCCTTGATCCCCGATCGGACCAACCAACGCGTGCTCGAGGAGATCGCTCGACTCGAGGACGAGCGCTGGGCTCCCGAGGGCTTGAAGCCGCCGGACACCCGAACCCCGTTCGCGGAGTGCTACCCCGAGCCGTCGGCCATCGGTGAGTACCTCCGACACCCCACGGTGCAAGGCATCGTGGCCTCGCTGGTGGGCCTCGACTGCCGGTTCGACCACGACTTCACGCACCATTTGGCCGCGGGGAGCACCTATCTCCAGCCGTTGCACGTCGATGCGGTGATGGACAGCAGCGACCCTGCCTTCGACGTCCAGCTCTTCTACTTCCCCCACGATGTGGCGCCGGGTGAGGGCGGCACCCGCTTCGTTCCCGGCAGTCATCTCCACCGGGTCGTGTCATCGGGCCTCGATCGCTACCAGCGCATCCTCGGTGAGGAGCAGTTCTCCGGTCCGGCCGGCACCGTGATGGTCTTCCACCACGGCATGTGGCACGCCGGCCAACCCAACCCGGGAACCGGCGACCGCTGGATGCACAAGGTCCGACTCAACCCCACCAAACCCCAGGTGCGACTGTGGGACACCGCCGACCTGGATGAGCTCCACAACCTGCCCACCGACCACGTGTTCGCCACCATGGCCCCCGACAGCGTGGCCCACACCTTCCGCCGCCAGCATCGGTGGCAGAGCGTCAACGCGTCGCGCAACGAGCAGATCCAGCGGGCCCGGTTGTGGCGCTATCTCACCGGCGACGACGACTACGACGTCGACCACTACCTGACCCGTCTGGAACTGCACATGGAGGTGGGCAGTGGTGGGTGAGCGCCAGCAGGTGCTCTACCTGTGGGCCAGCGGATCGGCTCTCGATTCCCCCGTGGTGGCGTGGGCCTTCCACGACGGCTCGGGCGGGAGCGGTCCGCCGATCCCCGTGGACGAACCCCCCTACGCCACCGGCGTGGCCGCCCTCCAGGATGGCTGGTTCCTGTTGCAGTCGTCCCAACTGGTGGCCCCACCTCCCGGCCAGGAGCACGTCAACACCTTCCTCGACTACGAGTTCGTGCTCGAACGCAGGATCCCCTGCACCTGAGCGGTCGAACCCGGTCAGAGGGGCCGGCCGTCGAGCTGGTACTCGCGGATGTCGATGTCGGGATGAGCCAGCGCGGTGGCCAGCACGTCGGCCAGGGCGTGGGCCACGCCGGTGACTTCCATGAAGCCCAGATCGATGCCCTGGCCCGGCCAGTGGCTCATGGCGTGCTCGGTCACGGCCGGATCCAGGTGGTTGCCGAACTCGGTGCCGACGGTGTTGCCCATCTGCACCCGGAGGAAGCGCTTGTCGCGGTGCTCCACCCGCCAGCCCCGGATGACCTGGTCGAGCGCGGCCTTGGACGCGGCGTACGACGACAGACCCCAGTGGCTGTCCTCGGTGCTGCGCGACGAGATGTACGCGGCGATGCCCGCGGGGGTGAGGTGGGGCAGCAGGCGGGCGGTGACGAGGTTGGCGCCGATGACGTTCACCGCGTAGTCCCGCTGCCAGGCCGACGGATCGTTGAGGGCCAGTGGTGCCATGGTGCCGATGCCGGCTGCATACAGCAGCGCGTCCACCTGGCCCAGCTCGTGCACCACCACCTCGGTCAGGCGATCGCAGTCGGCCGGGTCGGTGGCGTCGGCGGCCACCGCCGTGGCATCGATCCCGGCCACCACCTCCTCCAGGAGGGCCTGGCGGCGAGCAGTGGCCACGACCCGCGCCCCTCGACGGGACAACTCGGCGGTGGCTGCGGCACCGATTCCCGACGATGCGCCGACGACCAGGATCCGGGCTCCATGCAGTGCATTGCCGTCCATCACGTCGTCCCCCTGCTCGACCCGGCCGCGGACTCTACGACGCTGGTCATGGCGGGGCGAACCGCTGTGCCAACGTGGTGGGCACGACGAGCCCGAGGAGTGGTCCCGTGAGCGACGAATCCGACGCGGTCGCCATGCCCGACCTCGATCTCGATCGCCTGGTCGGGCTGGGTCTGTTCGACCCCGATGCCGACGACGTCGATGACATCGTCGAGTACCTGCGGTGGCTCGCCGAGCAGGGATTCGATCTGGTCGAGCTGGCCCGGACCACCGAGCTCGAGCATCTCGGGGCCGTCACCTCCCAGATGTCGCTGCGCCCCGACGCCCGGGACCTGGCCGAGTACGGCGACGTCGGTGTGGATCCCGATCGGCTGGTCGAGATCGCCACCGCCTTCGGGTTCGACCGCGAGACGTTGGCTCTTGGTCGGTACACCCCTCGCGAGGTCGAGGTGCTGCGGGCGGCGAGCGAGGGAGCGGCCCTGTTCTCCGACGCCGAGACCCTGTACTTCGCGCAGGTCGCCGGCGCATCCCTGGCCCGGATGGCCGAGGCGGCGGTGTCGCTGTTCATGGTGGACATCGAGGTGCCGATGGTGGAAGCGGGCCTCAGTCGCACCGAGAACGCCATCCGCTCCCAGGAGGCCACAGCCAATCTCCAGGTGGTGCTCGACGCCCTCGACCCCCTGTTCCGGGTGCACATGACCCAGGCCATCGTGCGTCTGCACCATGCGGCCCTCCAGACCGAAACCGCGCACGGCGTGCGTCAGGCCATCGGTTTCGTCGACCTGGTGGGGTTCACCACGCTGTCGGCGTCGCTGTCGATGGTCGACCTGAGCGTGCTGGTCCGGGAGTTCGAGGCTCGGGCCCGTGCGGTGGTGGCCGAATGCGGGGCCCGGGTGGTGAAGATCATCGGTGACGCCGTCATGATCACCGCGATCGACCCCGACCGGTTGGTCGCGGCGGCCACCTCGCTGTTGGCCGAGTTCGGCTCCAGCTCCCGGGTGGAGGCTCGCGGTGGCCTCACCTACGGAGATGTGCTGGTGCGGGGCGGCGACTACTACGGGCCCGTGGTGAACCTGGCCGCCCGACTGGGTGACCTTGCCGTGCCCGGTGAGCTGCTGGCCACCATCGAGTTCCGGCAGGCGATGACCAACGAGCTGGCCTTCGAGCCCGCCGGCCGCCGCCTGCTGAAGGGGTTCGCCGAGCCGGTGACGACGGTCTCGCTCATCCGCGGTTCCTGACGTGGGCCCATCGGGCCCCCACCGGGCTCAGGCCGGTGTCACCTCCACCGGGATGCCGTTGACGACGGCGTTGCCCGAGATGACGTCCACCAGATGGCCCGGGGCCAACAGGTTGTTGTTCACGCCGTGGTGCTCGCGGGCCACCGACAACCGCACGCCGTCGAGGTCGTGGCCCCACCCGTGGGGCAGCGACACCACGCCGGTCATCATCTCGTCGGACACCTCGACGGGCACCTCCACCGTGCCCTCCTCCGAGGTCACCGCGGCCCGCGCTCCGTCGGCCACGCCTACCGCCGCGGCATCGTCGGGATGGATCAACAGCGTGCATCGATCCTTGCCCTTCACCAGGGTCTTGACGTTGTGCATCCACGAGTTGTTGGATCGCACGTGGCGTCGGCTGACCAGGGTCAGCCCGTCACCCCGGTCGGTGAGGCGATCCCACACCCGGTCGAGGTCGGCGGTGATGTAGGGCGGTGCCAGCTCGACCTTGCCGCTGACGGTGTGCAGGACCTCGTCCAGCCGGGGGACCATCGGGCCCAGGTCCAGGCCGTGGGGTTCGTGCCGGAAGGTCTCCAGGGTCATGCCGTCGGGCCGGCGCCCGAACTGGTCGCCCCATTTCCCGGTTCGGATGAAGAAGTCGACCATGCGGTCGGGACCGCCGCTGTCGTAGTGGGACAGGACGTGGTCGGCGTCGTAACCCAGCTTCTGGGCGATCCCGCCCAGGAAGCCGTCGTCGATGGCTTCCACGGGGCACTCGCCGTGGCGGTTGCCGCCAGCCATCCAACCGAGCCTGATCAGGATCTCCCATTCCTCCGGGCGCCCATCGGTGGGTGGGAACAGCGCCGGCGAGTACTTGCCGGCGGAGCGGGTGGCCCACGACCAGATCATCTCGTCCCAATGGGGCTGTTCGAGTGGCGACAGACCGGGCAGGATCACGTGGGCGTGGCGAGTGGTGGCGTTGATCCAGTTGTCCATCGAGATCAGGCACTCGAGCCGGGGCAGCGCTTCCTGCAGCGGACCGGCCGCCGGTGAGCTCACGGCGGGGTTGCCGCAGATGGTCACCAGGCCGCGGATCTGCCCGTCACCAGGCGTGAGGATCTCCTCGCTCAGACACGACACGGGGACCTGCCCGAGCACTTCGGGGGCGCCCCGCACCCGACTGGTCCAACGGCCGAACTCAGCCTCGGCCGGTGGATCGAGGGCCAGCGTCGCCAGCGCGGGGGCGATGGGGTTGGCGAACATGGCGCCACCGGGCCGGTCGAGGTTCCCGGTGAGGATGTTGATCACGTCGACCATCCAGCTGGCCACCGTGCCGAACTCCTGGTTGCACAGGCCGATGCGGCCGTAGACGGCCGCGGTGGGAGCTGCGGCGATCTCATGGGCCAGGCGGCGGATGGTGTCGGCCGGGATGCGGCACGTTGCGGCCACCGACTCGGGTGTCCACCGGGCGACCAGTGCCTCCAGTTGCTCGAGCCCGTTGAGCACGGGGGCCAGCCCACCCACGTCGACGACCTCATCGGCGAACAACACGTTGGCCACCGCCAGCAGGAAGGGGGCGTCGGTCCCGGGCACGATCGGCACCCACTCGTCGGCGTGATCGCACGTGCCGGTGCGACGGGGGTCGATGACCACGCAGCGGCCACCGCGGGCCCGGATGGCGTCCATCTTGCCCAGCACGTCGGCGCTGGCCAGCAGGCTGCCCTGGCTGGCGTGGGGGTTGGCTCCCATCACCACGAAGTAGTCCGTGCGGTCGATGTCGGGCACCGGGAAGGTCCACGAGTTGCCGTACATGAGCCGCACGGCCACGTTCTTGGGCCACTGATCGACGGTGCCGGCCGAATACCCCATCTCGATGCCCGACAGGGTGGTGAAGTGGCCCACGTAGCGACTGATGGAGTGGTTGTGGGCTGCCGGGTTGCCGATGTAGTACGTGAGGGCTTCGGCGCCGTGGCGATCGCGCACGCCGTGCAGCAACTCCTCGCACCGCTCGAAGGCAGCGTCCCAGCTGGCCTCCTTGAACTGGTCTCCGTGGCGGATCACGGGCACACGCAGGCGGTCGGGATCGTCGTACAGGTGACCGAGCGCCGTCCCCTTGGGGCAGATGTAGCCCTTGCTCCACACGTCGTTGCGGTTCGGCCGGATCAGCTCCACCTGCCCCGCCCGATGATGGACCTCGAGACCACACATCGCCTCGCACAACGGGCACGTGCGGATGTGGACCTCTCGCACCCCGATCTCCTCTCGTCGCAACCGGCGGACGCCGACGACGAGAAGATAGGGTGGCGCCCGTTTCCTGCACAACCGAACGATCCCCGGAGGGACATCATGGCTGGACTGGTCGAGGGAAAGGTCGCCATCGTCACCGGCGCCGGGCGCGGCATCGGACGCGAGCACGCGCTGCTGCTGGCCGAGAACGGTGCCCGCGTCGTGGTCAACGACCTCGGCGGTGAGCCCGACGGCACCGGCGCCGACACCACTCCGGCCCAGGACGTGGTGGCCGAGATCGAGGCGATGGGTGGTCAGGCCGTCATCAACGGCGGCGACGTGTCGGACTTCGATCAGGCCAAGGTCATGATCGACCAGGCGATCGACACGTTCGGTCAGCTCGACATCCTCATCAACAACGCGGGCATCCTGCGCGACCGCATGGTCTTCTCGATGAGCGAGGCCGACTGGGATGCCGTGATCAAGGTCCACCTCAAGGGCACGTTCGCCCCCACCCATCACGCGGCCAACCACTGGCGGAACCGGTCCAAGGCGGGCGAGGACGTCGACGCCCGGCTCATCAACACCGCATCACCGTCGGGCATCTACGGCAACGTCGGCCAGACCAACTACGGCGCGGCCAAGGCGGGCATCGCCTCGTTCACCGTGATCGCCGCCATGGAGTTGGTGCGCTACGGGGTCAAGGTCAACTGCATCGCCCCCGGGGCCATCACCCGGCTCACCGAGAACCTGATGGGCGGCGGTGAGCTCAGCGAAGAGCGGATGGAGGCGATGTCGC
>JAOUEE010000432.1 GCA_029858875.1 Acidimicrobiia bacterium | reverse complement strand
ACGAGATCTTCCAGACCCGCACCCGCGGCATCGGGGTCATCCCCGCCGACCTCGGGTTGGCCTACGGGCTGTCGGGTGCCAACATCCGGGCCAGCGGCGTCGACTGGGATCTGCGCCGCGACGCACCCCACGGCATGGCCTACGACCAGGTCGACTGGAAGGTCTGGACCCACCCCGACGGCGACAGCTTCGCCCGCTTCTGGGTGCGCCTCCAGGAAGTGCGGGAGGGCACCAAGATCGTGGAGCAGCTGCTCGACGCCATCCCGTCGGGCCCGATCATGGCCAAGGTCCCCCGCATCATCAAGGTGCCGGCCGGTGAAGCCTGGGTCGAGACCGAGAACCCGTTGGGCGCCATGGGCTACTACATCGTGAGCCACGGCGACCTGGTGCCCTACCGGGTGAAGATCCGCTCGGCGTCGTTCAACAACATCTCGATCTGCCCCTGGGTCCTCAAAGGCGTCTACGTCCCCGACATCATCACCATCCTGGCGTCGCTGTACTTCATCCTCGGAGACATCGACCGGTGATAGCGACCTTGCTCTCGTCTCCTCGTGATCTTCGGCTCGGGTCGGCTGCGCCGACGGGCCGCCGGGCCCCGGGGAGACATCGACCGGTGATCGCGACCTTGCTCTCGTCTCCTCGTGATCTTCGGCTCGGGTCGGCTGCGCCGACGGGCCGCCGGGCCCCGGGGAGACATCGACCGGTGATAGCGACCCTGCTCTCGTCTCCTCGTGATCTTCGGCTCGGGTCGGCTGCGCCGACGGGCCGCCGAGCCCAGGGAGACATCGACCGCTGATGGATGCCCTTCTCGCCGTCGAGCTGGCCTACTGGCAACAGACCACCCTGCGGGTGATCGGTGGCCTGGTCGCCGTGCTGTTGCCGGCCGGCACGCTCGTCTACGTGTACCTGTTCAAGATGATGAGCTTCATGCAGAGCCGTCTCGGCCCCATGGAAGCCGGACCCTACGGGTCGCTCCAGCTGCTGGCGGAGGTGGGCAAGTTCCTCCAGAAGGAGGACGTCATCCCCGCCAAGGCCGACCGGTGGGTGTTCGTGGCGGCACCGTTCGTGGTGCTCATGAGCACCTTCTTGCTGGTGTTGGTGCTGCCCGTCGGCCCGGATCTGTACTTCATCGATGCCGACACCGGCGTGTACCTCGCCCTGGCCGTGTCGTCGATCTCGGTCATCGGCATCTTGATGGCCGGCTGGGCCTCGGCCAACAAGTACTCGCTGCTCGGCGGTCTGCGGGCCGCCGGTCAGCTCATCGCCTACGAACTGCCCCTCATCCTCGCCGTGGTCGGTGTGGTCATCCAGGCCGGCACGCTCAACATGCAGGGCATCGTGTTCGCCCAGGCCGACGGCGAGATCTTCGGATGGGGTGCCATCGGCAACCCGTTCTTCCTCACCCAGTTCCTGGGGTTCGCCATCTTCCTCATCGCGGTGCAGGCCGAACTCACCCAGCCGCCGTTCGACATGCCGGTGGCCGAGTCCGAGTTGGTGGCCGGGTACATGACCGAGTACTCGGGCATCCGGTTCCTGCTCTTCTTCATCGGTGAGTTCGCCACGGCCGGCGTGTTCTCGGCCCTCGCCGCCGTGTTGTTCCTGGGCGGGTGGTACGTGCCCGGCATCGACAGCGACAGCAACCTCTTCAACATCATCGGCCCGTTGGCCCTCTTCGCCAAGATGATGTTCGTCGCCTTCTTGATCTTCTGGTTCCGGTTCACCCTTCCCCGCTTTCGTGAAGACCAGCTCCAACAGCTGGCCTGGAAGTACCTGATCCCGATCTCCCTGGTCAACATCGTGGCCACCGGCGTCTTGAAGGTGGTGTTCTGATGGGTCTGGTTCCCGGCATCGTCAAGGGTCTCGGCGTCACGGCCAAGGAGTTGGGCCGCACCCTGTTCCCCGACGGCATCAAGAAGCCGATCCCGCAGCCCTCCAAGGGCGCCCACACCGTGCAGTACCCGCATGTGAAGGAGACGCCGGCGCCCCGTGCTCGCGGGGTCATCGCGCTCTACGAGGAGAACTGCACCTCGTGCATGCTGTGCGTCCGCGAATGTCCGGACTGGTGCATCTACATCGAAGGCCACAAGGAGAAGGCGCCGCCCCGGCGGGCCGGCGGCAAGCCCCGCCAGAAGAACATCCTCGACCGCTTCGACATCGACTACGCCCTGTGCATGTATTGCGGGATCTGCGTCGAGGTGTGCCCCTTCGAGGCGCTGTTCTGGAGTCCCGAATACGAGTTCAGCGAGCCCCGCATCGCCGACCTGCTCCACGACAAGACCCGTCTGGGTGAGTGGATGGAGACCGTGCCCGACTTCGAGCCGTACGAGTCGGGCTCGGAGGCCAAGGTCAAGAAGGTGCCGCGGTGATCGCCGGGCCCCTCACCGTGGTCGGCACCGGGTTGGCCTCGGCCAGCTACGCCGTGCCGGCCAACATCGCCTTCGCCGTGATCGCCGCGGTGATGGTGTACAGCGCGTTCCGGGTGGTCACCACCGAGAACGTCGTCCACGCCGCCCTCTACCTGGTGCTGGTGCTGGCCGGCGTCGCCGCCAACTTCATCCTGCTCGGTGCCGAGTTCGTCGGGGTCACGCAGGTGCTCGTCTACATCGGTGCCGTGATCGTGTTGTTCCTCTTCGGCATCATGTTGACCCGCGCCCAGATGGGGGCCGACGAGAGCGTGGCCAAGGAGCGGCGGGCCATGGCCGCCCTGGTCGGCGTGATCCTGGCCGGCGTCATGACCTTCGCCCTGATCGACTCGTTCGAGGATGTCGAGATCAACCGCCTCGAACCCAGCACCACCGCCGAGATCTCCGACTCGATCTTCCGCAACTACATCGTGCCCTTCGAGGCCGTCTCGGTGCTCCTGCTCGCTGCG
>JAOUEE010000431.1 GCA_029858875.1 Acidimicrobiia bacterium | reverse complement strand
ATCACTCGATCAGCGGGCGGAGGTGGTCGTCCATGGCGACCTCCACGACAAGAACGTCTTCTGCGACACACCTCGACCGGCCGACGCAGCTCAACTGACCGCCACACCTCTGCTGGCCGACGCAGCGCCGCTGGGTGGTGCAGGGCCGCTGGCGTTGATCGATCTGGACGGCCTTGGACTCGGAGCCCCCGAGGACGACGTCGCCAACCTGGCCGTCCACCTCGAGCTCCGCAACCTCCAGGCACGCACCGGCCTGCCCTTCGGCACCCGGTCGGGCGAGCTGTACCGCAGCTATCAACGGACACAGCCCCTCGATCGAGAGCGCCTCGAGGCTGTGGAGCGACACACCTGGTTCCGCCTCGCCTGCCTCTATCAGTACCGGGTCGCCAGTCGGCACCTGGTGCCGCAGCTGCTACGAGCTGCCCGTGGAGATTCGGGGCAACGTGATGGCGACCTCACTGCCACCGAGGGCACTCTCGCCGATGTGAAGTGATCCGCCGGCCGCTTCGGCGGTGGAGCGGGCGATGTCCAGACCCAACCCGGTCGAGCCGCTCCTGCTGACACCACGCGTCAGCGCTGCCTCGTCGAATCCCGATCCGGCATCGTCCACCCAGATCCTGACCTCGCCGTTCCGCTCCTCGAACCCGACCGTGAAACGCACGGCGTCATCGGTGTGGGCGAACACGTTCTCGATCAGCACATCGACGACCGCTCCCAACGACGCCGAGGACACAGGCACCATGAGAGGTGCTCTGCCCCGATCGAAGGACCATGGCCGTTCGGTGTCCTCCGCCAGCACCGACCAGAACTCCACCCGCTCGGTCACGACTGAAGCTGCATCGCAGGACTCCGACACGCCACGCAGGGAGCTTCTGGCTTCAGCGATGAGGTCGTTCACCACTTGCGTCACGTTGGCAACATCACTGCGCAACTCCTCAGCCAATGCATCGTCGGCCACCTGGTCGACCCGCATCCGTAGCTTGGTGAGTGGTGTACGCAAACGATGCGACAGCTCGGCTACCAGCTCGCGTTCGCGGGCCAGCATCGAGGAGACCTGCGAGCCCAGGCTGTTGAACGTCCCCGACAGTTCCACCAGCTCCGGCGGTCCGTCGGGATCGACCCGGGTCGACAGATCGCCGTCTCCCAACCGATGTGCAGCCGCCGCCAGCTCTTGGGCCGGCCGAACGAAGGAACGGGCCAATCGGTCGGCCACGAGCACAGACAACCCGACCAGTGCCACGGCCACACCGGCCAGCGCCACCCAGGCTGTCCATTGGCCACGACGCAGATCGGCGTCGGGCACGTAGACCCGAATGGCCGAGAGCTCACCCGGGCCACTCGCCACGGCGGTCACCACCTCCACGCCACCGTCGACCGATCCGATCGCCGACACACCACGGGACAATGCGGCCTCGAAACGCTCCGACATCTCCACCACGGGACCGATGGTCCATCCGGTCGAGGTCATCACCGTCAGGCGGCCCTCTCGGCCGCTCGGTGTCGCACCGGCCGCCGATTCGATCTGGCCTCGTGTGCTGCCCGACACGAGCGCGGGAACGATCGCCGCCGCATCGGACCGAGCCGCGTCGATGGCTCGATCCTCTGCTGTGGTGCGAACGAGGAAGCCCAATGGTACGACGAAGGCCACTGCCACCATCACCGAGATGGCAACGAAGACCGTGATGAGCTGGCGCCTCATGACGGGTCGACGAGTTTGATCCCAACGCCCCGGACCGTGTGCAGGTAGCGGGGTTCGGCTGCGGTCTCGCCCAACTTGCGACGAAGCCATGAGACATGGACGTCGATCGTCTTGTCAGCCCCGCCATAGGGCTGGCGCCAAACCTCGGCGTACAGCTCCTGGCGACTCACGACCTCACCGGCCCTGGTGGCCAGATAGGCCAGCAGGTCGAACTCCTTGCGATTCAACACCACGGCGTGCCCGTCCAGATCCACCGTCCGCGACCGCAGATCCACCGTCATTGCGCCCACGGTCAGACTGTTCGACGGGCCCACCACAGCCGAGCGACGCAACAACGCCCGGACACGAGCCTCGAGCTCAGCCCCCGAGTACGGCTTCACGACGTACTCGTCGGCTCCCGCATCAAGTAGCCGCACCATCTCGTCATCATCGTCACGAGCCGTGGCGATGATCACCGGCACCTGCGACACACCCCGAATCATCCGCAACACGTCGCCGCCGTCGACGTCCGGCAGGCCCAGGTCGAGCACCACCACGTCAGGGCTGTTGTCGATCGCACTCTGCAACCCGGCCATTCCCGTCGCCTCCGACCACACGACGTGGCCAGCACCAGCCAGCGCTCGGACGGCCAACTCGCGAATCTGGTAGTCGTCCTCCACGATCACAACCGATGCCACGATCTGAAAGCTAAACGACCTGGATGAGTGCAATGCGCTCCACGCGCTTCCTTAGGGTTCATTTAGGGTGGCCTTGACCCGTACATCCGCCGCAAACGGCGACACTGAACTCATGAAGAAGCTGATGCTGTTCTCGATGTGGCTCGCCGCAAGCGCAGCAGCCGTCGGTGTTGCCTGGGCCGGCGTATCTGTCGTCGACAACCAGGTCGTCGACCCGCCCTCGGCAGCTGAGGTCGCCTCACCCCCGACGAACGATGTTGGCCAGCCCGACGAACCGGCCGCATCGGACAGCCAAAGGACCCCAACACCGGTCGAGGAACCCAGTCGATCACCAACTCCCAAGCAGGTCGAGGAACCCACAGCCGGCGACCAGGTTCCATCCTCGAGACCATCGCCACCGGCAACTTCCGCACCGTCGGACACCTCGCCGACGCCACAACCCACAACAGGGCCCGCTCCGAGCCCGACGTTCCAACCAGCGCCGCCAACAGCGCCTCCGCCAC
>JAOUEE010000430.1 GCA_029858875.1 Acidimicrobiia bacterium | reverse complement strand
CCGGGTGTTCGTCGAGATCCTGCGCAACATCCCCCTGCTGGTGATCGTCACCTTCGCCTACCTGGCGCTCGTGTTGTCGGTGCTCCCGCGGATCGAGGACGCGTGGGAGGTCGGTGGGGTTGCCATCTTCAGCAATCGTGCCGCTGCGGTGCCCTGGTACCGAGGCTCCACCCTGTGGCTGGTCGTCGCCCTGGTGCTGGCGGCAGCCATTGCCTGGTTGATGGTCCTGTGGCGGAGACGCATCAGCGATCGCACCGGTGCCACCGCCTATTCGGGGTGGTGGGCCATCGGCTCGTTCGTCGTCGTGTTCATCGCCGTGAGCGCAGCCGCCGGGCTCCGCGTGACCACCCCCGATCTCGACGGCCGCACGCTGGCCGGTGGCATCGAGATGACGCCCGAGTTCCTGGCCCTGCTGCTGGCCCTCACCATCTACACCGCCAGCCACATCGCCGAGATCGTGCGTGGCTCGATCCAGGCCGTGACCAAGGGTCAGCAGGAGGCGGCCGACGCGTTGGCTTTCAGCGCAGCGCAGCGGATGTGGTACATCATCCTGCCGCAGGCGATGCGCATCGCCATCCCACCGCTCGGCAACCAGTACCTCAACCTGTTCAAGAACTCGTCGCTCGGCGCAGTGATCAGCTACTTCGAGCTCACCAAGGTGAGCACCACCGCGGTGGGCAACGGTGCCCCGGCTGTCCCGGTCTTCACGGTGCTGCTGCTCATCTACCTCGCCGGCTCCCTGATCCTGTCGGCGTTCGTCAATCTGGCCAACCGTCGTCTGCAGTTGGTCGAACGGTGACCGCTCCGGCAACGCCGCGCCGCTCCGCCACCGCGTGGGCCCGCCACCATCTGTTCCGCACGGTCGGCGACTCCGTTCTCACCGTGGTGGCGACGGTGATCCTCGGCTACGTGGTGTACCGCTTCGCCAACTTCGTCCTCGTCACCGGCCGCTGGGAGATCGTGCGGGCCAATCTCTCGTTGTTCATGGTGGGGCTGTACGACCGCGACGAGCTGTGGCGACCGGCCCTGGCCCTGATCGTGGCCGGCGCCCTCGGCGGACTGGTCGCCGGGGTGGTCCATCGACGCCAGTCCGATGCCGGCGCCATCGACGAGGTCGCGCCGGCCGAGCGGCTGCGGGATCTGGCCTCCCGTCTGTGGCCAGCCATCATCGGCGTGCTCACCCTGCTGATGCTGGCCCAGACCATCACGCCGTGGCTCATCGTGGGGGCGACCTTGGTTGCCGCCGTCGTGATGCGCCTCGTCGGCCGCCTGCTCCCACGCCGAGCGCTCGGCCCGGTCGTAACCCTCGTGCTGGTCACCCCGTTCGTCATGGTGTGGTTGATGGCTCAGGGCACCGGATGGGACGAGTGGGGCGGCCTCACCCTCAACCTGTTCCTCGCCGCCCTCTCCATCGTGCTCTGCTTCCCGCTGGGGGTCCTGCTGGCCCTCGGCCGCCGGGCGAAGCTGCCGCTCATCCGGGCCGTGTCCACCGGCTACATCGAGCTGTTCCGCGGCGTGCCACTGATCGTCCTTCTGTTCATGGTGAACAACACCCTCCAGTTCTTCGTGCCCGATCGATTCGCGCCCAGCTCGGTGGTGCGAGCCATCGTGGTGTTCACGCTGTTCACCGCGGCCTACGTGGCCGAGATCGTCCGAGGCGGACTCCAGTCGGTGCCACGCGGGCAGGTCGAGGCCGGTCAGGCATTGGGAATGTCGCCCGTGCGGATCACCGTCCTCATCGTGTTGCCCCAAGCGCTGCGCAACGTCATCCCTGCCCTGGTCGGGCAGTTCATCAGCCTGTTCAAGGACACCACGCTCGCCGGTGCGGCCATGGGCTTCCTCGAATTGTTGCGGACGGCCGAGGCCGTGACCTCCTTCCCCGACTTCAGCGGGCAGGGCCTGATCGCCGAGACCCTCGTATTCGTGACGTTCGTCTTCTGGGTGGGGAGCTACACCATGTCGAGAGAGAGCCAACGGCTCGAGAAGAAGCTGGGAGTGGGCACCCGATGAGCGAGGACGTGTTCGCCGACGCCACCCAGGTGGCCGGCACCGGCGAGGTGATGATCGAATTGGAAGGGGTCGACAAGTTCTTCGACGACTTCCAGGCGCTTCGCGACATCAACCTGCGGATAGGCCGCCAGGAGGTGGTGGTGGTCATCGGGCCCTCCGGCTCCGGGAAGTCCACCATGATCCGGTGCATCAACCGCCTCGAGGAACACGACGCCGGGCGCATCGTGGTCGACGGAACCACCCTCTCCGACGACATTCGCAACATCCAGGAAATCCGCCGCGAGACCGGAATGGTCTTCCAGCAGTTCAACCTCTTCCCCCATCTGACGGTGCTCGACAACATCACCCTCGCCCCCCGGAAGGTGCGCAAGCTTCCCAAGGCCGAAGCCGATCAGCTGGGGCGTGACCTTCTCGAACAGGTGAAGATCCCCGAGCAGGCCGAGAAGTTCCCCGGCCAGCTGTCGGGCGGGCAGCAACAGCGGGTCGCCATCGCCCGTTCGCTGGCCATGCGCCCCAAGGTGATGCTGTTCGACGAGCCCACCTCGGCTCTCGACCCCGAGATGATCAACGAGGTGCTCGAGACCATGAAGGACCTGGCCACCGAGGGCATGACCATGATCGTTGTCACCCACGAGATGGGCTTCGCCCGGGAGGTGGCCGACCGGGTGGTCTTCATGGCCGACGGGCAGATCGTCGAGGTCGGCACCCCCGAGCACTTCTTCACCGACCCGAGCGAACCTCGCACCCAGGAATTCCTCTCTCAGATCCTCTGACCCGCTGGTGAACCGTCGCTGGGTGCTGAGCGCCGTCATCCTCATCGCCGTCGGGACGCTCGGAGCAACCGTGTGGCTACGGGAGCCGGCCGACGACGCG
>JAOUEE010000429.1 GCA_029858875.1 Acidimicrobiia bacterium | reverse complement strand
CCTGGGCTACAAGGCCGACGACATCAAGGACTACTTCCTCCGCTACCGCGAGCATCAGTCCGATTTCACCGTGAAGCTGGGCTCCCGCGACGAACCGACCTTCCATGTGACCCCGGGCGCCGACGGCATCGGCGGCGACGAGGACTGGGAGGTCACCTGCGTGGACACCGGGCTCGAGACCTTCACCGGCGGCCGGTTGGCCCGGGTGGCGCCGTTCCTCGATGTCGACACGTTCATGCTGACCTACGGCGACGGGGTGGCCGACGTCGACATCGCCGCCCTGCTGGCTGCCCATCGCGACCACGGGCTGATCGGGACGGTCACCGCGGTGCACCCGACCTCGCGCTTCGGTGAGCTCCAGGTCGACGGCGGCACCGTCACCACCTTCGCCGAGAAGCCGATGCTGAACGAGGGCCTGGTCAACGGTGGGTACTTCGTGTTCGAACGGGCCTTCCTCGACTATGTGAGCCTCGACGCCGAGATGCTCGAGTCGGGTGCCCTCCAGAAGCTCACCGCCGACGGCCAGTTGGGGCACTTCGTCCACAAGGGCTTCTGGCGGGGCATGGACACCTACCGCGAGTACGTCGAGCTCAACGGGTTGTGGGACGAGGGTGTGGCTCCCTGGAAGATCTGGTGAACCCGATCTACGACTACGCCATCGTCGGCGGGGGCATCCTCGGCCTGGCCACCGCCATGACCCTGGCCCGGCACCGAGGCCCGACGGCGGGCGGTGCCGGCATCATCGTGCTGGAGAAGGAATCGGACTGGGCCCGGCACCAGACGGGCCGCAACTCCGGGGTCATCCACGCCGGTGTGTACTACAAACCGGGATCGTTGAAGGCCACCATGTGTCAGGCCGGCAGCGCCAGCATCGTGGCCTTCGCCCAGGAGCACGGCATCGACCACGAGGTGTGCGGCAAGCTCATCGTCGCCACCGAGCCGTCCCAGCTGGAGGGCCTGCGGGCCCTGCATCAGCGGGCCCTGCAGAACGGCCTTCCAGTGGAGCTGGTCGGTCCCGAGGAGTCGGCGGAGATCGAACCGCACGTCCGCTCGGTGGGTGCCATCACGTCGCCCACCACGGGCATCATCGACTACGTCGGCGTGTGTCGGGCCTATGCCCGGCTGGCCGAAGAGGCGGGTGCCGAGCTGCGCCATGGTGTGGAGGTCACCGACCTTGTGCGCCGGGGCGGCGAACAGGTGCTCACCACCAGCGCAGGTGACATCCGGGCCCGCTACGTCATCAGCTGCGCCGGGTTGCAGAGCGATCGGATCGCCCGCCTGAGTGGCGTCGACCCCGGTGCCCGCATCGTGCCCTTCCGGGGTGAGTACTACGAGCTGATCCCCGAGCGTCGGTACCTCATCAAGAACCTGGTGTACCCGGTGCCCAACCCCGATTTCCCCTTCCTCGGGGTGCATTTCACCCGCATGATCTCGGGCGAGGTCCACGCCGGGCCCAATGCGGTGCTGGCCTTCAAGCGCGAGGGGTATCGCAAGCGGGACATCTCGGCGCGCGACCTGGCCGATGTTCTCGGCTACCGGGGCTTCTGGCACCTGGCTCGCCGCCACTGGCGCGACGGCATGGCCGAGATGGTGCGTTCGTTCTCCAAGAGCCAGTTCACCAAGAGCCTCCAGGAGCTGGTCCCCGAGGTCGAGGCCGACGACCTGGTGCCCTCGCCCGCGGGGGTGCGGGCCCAGGCGCTGCAGCCCGACGGCGGCCTGGTCGACGACTTCTTGTTGGTCGAGGACGAGGGGGCGCTGCACGTGTGCAACGCCCCGTCACCGGCCGCCACCGCGTCCCTCGAGATCGCCAAGACCGTCGTTCAGCGTGTTCTGGCGGCAGACTCAACGGGAACGACACCGCGCCGATAGGCACGGCACTCCCCGCACGGCGCACACAAAGAGGTCAACGTGAGAATTCTCGTCACCGGGACCGAGGGCTACCTCGGATCGGTTCTCGCCCCCCGTCTGATGGCCGCCGGCCACGAGGTGGTGGGCCTGGACACCTGCTTCTACAAGACCGGTTGGCTCTACCACGGGGTGGACCGCGCCCCCCGGACCATCGTCAAGGACCTGCGCGACGCCACCGCGACCGACTTCGAGGGCATCGACGCCGTCGTCCACATGGCCGAGCTGAGCAACGACCCGACCGGCGAGCTGCGGCCGGGCATCACCCACGAGATCAACCATCACGGCTCGGTGCACCTGGCCACGTTGGCCAAGCAGGCCGGGGTCGAACGGTTCGTGTACATGTCCTCGTGCAGCGTGTACGGCGTGGCCAGCGACGGTGAGGTGACCGAGGAGTCGCCGGTGAACCCGCAGACCGCCTACGCCGAGTGCAAGACCCTGGTGGAACGCGATCTGGCCCCCATGGCCGACGATGACTTCTCGCCCACCTTCATGCGCAACGCCACCGCTTTCGGCGCCTCACCGCGCATGCGGTTCGACATCGTGCTCAACAACCTGTCCGGCCTGGCCTGGACCACCAAGAAGATCGCCATGATCAGCGACGGCTCGCCGTGGCGGCCGCTGGTGCACGCCCTCGACATCGCCAAGTCGATCCAGTGCGCCCTGGAGGCGCCGCGTGACGCCGTGCACAACGAGGTGTTCAACGTGGGCGACACGGCCCACAACTACCAGGTCCGCCAGATCGCCGAGATCGTGGCCGACGTGTTCCCCGGCTGTGAGCTGACGTTCGGTGACCAGGGCTCGGACAACCGCAGCTACCGGGTGAGCTTCGCCAAGATCAACCGCGCCCTCCCGGGCTTCTCGTGCGAATGGGATGCCGAGCGGGGGGCCCGACAGTTGCGCGCCGTGTTCGAGCGGATCGACATGACGCCGAAGCTGTTCGAGGCCATGCCCTTCACCCGGCTCAAGATGCTCGAGCA
>JAOUEE010000428.1 GCA_029858875.1 Acidimicrobiia bacterium | reverse complement strand
AGCGCCGCCGCCGCCATCATTTGCCCCGCTTCCGGTGGATCCTCCTCGGGCTCGTCGTGGCGCTCGGGGCGCTCTGGCTGGCACCCACCATCGCCGCCTTCGTCGGCGACCTCGACTTCGAGGGCCTCCGGCACCCGTACCCGGTCATCGCCGGATTCGTCATCCTGGACGCGGTCATCCCCATCTTTCCGAGTGAGTCGCTCCTCACGACCGCATCCAACCTCGCAGCCCAGGACGGATCCGACCTGGAGGTCTGGAAACTGATCCTCGCCGGGGCCGTCGGGGCCACGATCGGCGATTCGATCCTGTACTGGCTCTCGCGCACCGTCTTGCCCACCTTCATGGCCGATCGGATCGATCAGGCGGCCCGGAATCCCAGGGTGGTTCAGTCACTGGAGGTGCTCAGCGGCAAGGCACCGGTGCTCATCGTGTTCGGGCGCTTCGTGCCGGGCATGCGATTCGTGGTCGGCGCGACCATGGGCCTCACCCGGTATCGGTACCGCAATTTCCTCCTGTGGGACGCCATCGGCGGCACGTTCTGGGCCACCTTCACCTGCGTGTTCTCCTACCTCGTGGCGTCGGTTCTCGACGACAAGCCGGTGCTGTCCATCGCCGTGTCGGTGGTGGTCACCACCGCGCTCCTGGCCCTGCTCTACAAACCCCTGAAGAAGAGCTGGGAGTCGGCGGCCACGGAACCAGTGGCGACGGAGGCTGCTCCTTGACCGGCCTGTGGGAGCGTCCGCGTCGGCTGATCATGCGGTTCGAGACCACGAGCTTCGGTGTGCTCCGCCAGGCCGCCCGGGCCTTCCGGCGCGACCGAGCCCGCCGCCTCAGCGCCGGTCTGGCCTACTACTCCCTCTTCGCACTGGTGCCCACCCTCATGCTGGCCGCCGCCATCGCGGCAGCGGTCGTCGGCCGCGAAGCCACCGAAGGCGGACTGAGCGACCGACTCGACGACGTGACCGGCACCGACCTGGCCACCCAGATCGAGAGTGCGGTCGCGTCGCTGTGGGAGAACACCAACGCGTCGGGTCTCGCCATCGTCAGTGTGAGCGTGGTGGTGTACTCGGCATCGGTGCTGTTCATCGCGTGGCGGGACACCCTCGAGGCGCTGTGGGCGGTGCCGTACCGCCCGGGCCTGACAACCTCGTTACGGGCGCGGGCCTTCGGGGTGTTGGTGCCGATCGGTGCCGGTCTGCTGCTGACCGCCATCCTGTTGTCGGAGATGATCGTGGCACTGGCCCGGCAGCTGGTCAGCTCGCCGGTGCTCGACGTCGCCCTCCGGGCCGTCGGCGCCACACTCCCCATGGTGCTGGCCGTGCTCGCCCTGGCAGTGCTCTACCGTCACACCACCCGGCTACGGCCGGCATGGGCCGATGTGTGGCCCGGAACGTGCGTCGCCGCACTGGCCATGACCGTTCTGTCCTGGGGCTACGGCGTGTACATCCGCCTCTTCGGCGCGTCGAGTGTCGCAGGCGCCGCCGGCAGCGTGGTCCTCGCCCTGGTCTTCGTCTACTACTGCGCCCAGGTGCTGCTGTTCGGCGCCGAGGTCATCTCGTCTTGCGCCGACCATCGCGGCCGGCCGATGCGTCGGGTCTCTGTCGATGACCGGGCCGGCGCCGACCGCGCCACCCGGCCGCCCGCGGGGCGCTGACCACCCGTCCGCATGATGCCTGAACATCGCTCCCCGACAGCTGCCGACGTCCACGGTTGTGGGACAGTGTGCCGATGTCGAACGTGGACCCGGCGACCGTGGCCGGCGCAGTGACCGACGTCCCCGATCAGGGTCCCGAGGCCGAGATCCTCGACCGGAGTACCCGTTCGTGATCGCTGCGAGCCCGACCGCGTCTCAGCCCCAGGACCACCGCTGCCGATGAGCGACCACCACGCCGCGACCGCCACCCGCGGCGGCACCCTGGCGCTGTCACTCGGCGCCCTCGGTGTGGTGTTCGGCGACATCGGCACCAGCCCGCTGTACGCCTTTCGCGAATCCCTGTCGGGCGAGAACGAGGTCGCGGTCACCGACGTCAACGTGTTGGGTGTGCTGTCGCTGATGTTCTGGTCGTTGATCGTCGTGATCACGATCAAGTACCTGCTCATCGTCATGCGGGCCGACAACGAAGGTGAGGGTGGCATCCTGGCCCTTGCCGCCCTGGTCGCAGGGCCCAAACGGCGGCGGCGCAACCTCGTGCTGCTCGGGCTCTTCGGCACCGCTCTCCTGTACGGCGACGGGATGATCACGCCGGCCATCTCCGTGCTGTCGGCGGTCGAGGGCGTGGAGGTGGCCGCGCCGTCGGTACACCGGCTGGTGCTCCCGATCGTCTGTGTCATCCTCATCGGGCTCTTCGCCATCCAGCACCGGGGCACCGAGATCGTCGGCCGGTTCTTCGGCCCGGTGATGGTGGTGTGGTTCGTCACCCTGGCCGGCATGGGCATCCTCGAGATCGCCACCGAGCCGTCGGTCTTCCGGGCACTCGATCCCACCAGGGCGGCCCGTTTCTTCGCCGACAACGGCGGTCGCGGGTTCCTCGTGCTCGGGTCGGTCTTCCTCGTCGTGACCGGCGGTGAGGCGCTCTACGCCGACATGGGCCACTTCGGCCGTAGGCCGATCCAGTACGGCTGGTTCGCGTTCGTGCTCCCTGCCCTCACCCTGAACTACCTCGGTCAGGGAGCGTTGCTGTTGCAGAACCCCGAGGCCATCGAGAACCCGTTCTTCCTCCTCGCCCCAGGTTGGTCCCAGTGGCCCCTCACCGTTCTGGCCACGGCGGCCACAGTCATCGCCTCACAAGCACTCATCACCGGTGCCTTCTCGTTGACCGTGCAGGCCATAAACCTCGACTACCTACCCCGGATGCATACCGTCCAGACCAGCCTGCACCATCGTGGCCAGGTCTAC
>JAOUEE010000100.1 GCA_029858875.1 Acidimicrobiia bacterium | reverse complement strand
GCGAATCCGGCCACCGCCGAGTTCGTCGACTTCTACCTCGGTGATGGCTACACCGAATCGGTCACCGAGGCCTTCGGCGAGTCCGGCTACGTACCCCTGCCCGACGACCTGCTGACCGAGACGACCGCAGCCTGGGAAGCCGCCCGCAGCTAGCTCCGCCCCGACCCAGCCGTCCTCCGTACCAGCACCAGGACCTCTCCGATGACCGCCACGGCAACCGCCCATCGACCCGACGGTCGAAGCCCCGCCAGCTCCGGCATCGTCGCGGGCTTCCCGGCCCCGGTGCGGGGGCGGATCGTCGGTCGGCTGATCGACGCCGTCCTGGCGACCCCCTTCTACATCGCCGGTTCCATCGCCGGATTCGACTCGGTCGCCGGCGCGACGATCGCCGCCGCGGGCGCGGCCTTCGTGATCTGGAACCAGGTCTGGCGGGTGGCTCGTTCCGGCGCATCGATCGGGCAGTCGGTGCTCGGCATCCGGCTGGTCGACAACGCCTCGGGAGCGCCGCTGCCTCTCTGGCGGTGCGCCGTGCGTGAGGTCGTCTTCCTCCTTCTGACCGTCCTGACCGTCGTCACCCTGTTGCGCCGCGATCGACGGGCCCTGCACGACCTGATCGCGGGTTCGTTCGCCAGTGACGCCATCGCCGGTGACGCCCTCCGGTCGGCCAGACGGGTCGACGACGACACCCTGCGGGGCCTGCCGGGTCGGCGCCGCCGCGAGAGCGACATCAGGGCGCTGTTCACCGGCGCCGCCATGCTGTCGCTGCTCATCACGGCGCTGATCGTCTTCTCGCTGGTGGCCGAGGCCTGGACCTTCGTCTCCAACGTCGAGCTCGGCTCGCTGTGGGGCACCCAGTGGGCGCCTCGCTTCGGCGAGTACGACATCAAGACCCTGATCGTCGGCTCACTCATCGTGACGGCCGTGGCCATGGTGGTGGCCCTGCCGATCGGCCTGGGCTCGGCCATCTACCTCAGTGAGTACGCCCGACCGCGAGTGCGCAAGGTGTTGAAGCCGGTGCTCGAGATCCTCGCCGGCCTCCCGTCGGTGGTGGTCGGGTTCTTCGCCCTCCGTTGGATCGCCCCCAATGTGGTCCAACGGTTCTTCGACGCCGGGATCTTCAGTCTCATGGCAGCCGGGTTGGGGGTGGGCCTGCTCACCATCCCGCTCATGGCCTCCATCTCCGAGGACGCCCTCACCGCGGTTCCCCGCCCGCTCAGGGAAGCCTCGGCCGGGCTGGGCGCCCGGAAGAAGACCACCACGTCACGGGTGGTCCTCCCGGCGGCGGTGTCGGGCCTGGTGGCCGCCTTCATCGTGACCGTCTCGCGAGCCATCGGCGAGACCATGGTCGTGTTCCTGGCCGCCGGGGGTGGCGGCAACGTGGCCACCTTCACGGCCGACCCCACCGAAGCCGGTTCGACGATGACGGCGGCCATGGCCGCCCAGGCCTCGGGAACCGATGCCGTGGTGGGCGAGGCACTCACCTTCGAGAGCCTCTTCTTCGTGGGCCTGGTCCTGTTCCTCGTCACCCTCGGCCTGAACCTCCTCGCCGACCGGTTCGTGCGGCGCGTCCGCCAGGCCTACTAGGGGGATCTCATGAAGCTCGGAACCGTTCTGCCCGACCAGACCCGCAAGGACGTCGAACGACGGCTCCAGCGCGGCGGCATCGACTTCGGTGGTTTCGTCTTCCGTCTGGCCCTGGTCAGCTGCCTG
Organism: Acidimicrobiia bacterium; assembly: GCA_029858875.1. GTDB lineage: Bacteria > Actinomycetota > Acidimicrobiia > Acidimicrobiales > SHLQ01 > JAOUEE01. Next base: position 10,124 of record JAOUEE010000100.1, on the reverse strand, counting down.
GTGTTCGCCCTGCTCGTACTGCTGGTGCTCGTCGCCGATGTGTTCGACCGAGGCTTCGGTGTCCTGACCGATCGCGGCCTCGACTTCCTGTCGGCCCCGCTGCGAACGCGGGCCGATGAGGCGGGCATCTTCCAGTCGCTGCGGGGCACGTTCTGGATCGGCGTCTTCGTGGTGGCGCTGGCCTTTCCCTTCGGCATCGGCGCCGCCATCTACCTCGAGGAGTACGCCCCCGACAACCGCCTGACTCGTCTCATCGACGTCAACATCCGCAACCTGGCCGGTGTGCCGTCGGTGGTGTACGGCATCCTCGGCTTCTCCATCTTCGTCAAGGCGGCCGACGGGTTCTTCCCCGGTTCGGTGGGCGACCACGCGGGCAAGACCACCGCCGCCGCCGGTGTCACCCTGGCCGTGCTCGTGCTGCCGATCGTCATCATCACCTCCGCCGAGGCCATCCGGGCCGTACCTCGGGAGATACGCGAGGCCAGTTACGGCGTGGGCGCCACGCAGTGGGACACGATTCGCACCAACGTGTTGCCCTACGCCGCGCCCGGCATCCTCACCGGGACCTTGCTGTCGTTGGCCCGGGCGCTGGGCGAGGCGGCGCCCCTCATCCTCGTCGGAGCCGTCCAGGGTCGTCTCGGCTCTCGCACCGGGTTCTTCGAGCCCGAGCAGCTCAGCGAGCAGTTCACCGCCATGCCCATCACCATCACCGACTGGGCCACCAAGCCGGCCAACAGCGGTTTCGTCGAGAACACGGCGGCCGCCATCATCGTGTTGCTGGTCGTGGTTCTCCTGGCCAATGCCGTGGCCATCCTGTTGCGGAATAGATTCGAGAACAAGAGAGCGGGGCGATGACCGATGCAGATCACCAAGGAGCAGCGGGTGGATGAGACCTCAGCAATGATCGACGACATCGAGGTCCGCGAGGATCCTCGAGCGTCGGAGATCGTGCTCGAGACGCGCGACCTCGATGTCTACTACGGGGCGTTCCGGGCCGTGCGCGACGTCGGTCTGCGCATTCGGGCGAACGAGATCACCGCCATGATCGGGCCGTCGGGGTGCGGCAAGTCAACCGTGTTGCGGTGCTTCAACCGCATGAACGACCTCATCGAGTCGGCGCGGGTCGAGGGCGAGGTGCGCTATCACGACGTGGATCTCTACGGCGACAAGATCGATGCCGTCGAGGTGCGCCGGCGCATCGGCATGGTGTTCCAGAAGCCCAATCCGTTCCCGAAGTCGATCTTCGACAACGTCGCGTACGGGCCCCGAGTCGCCGGGCAGCGTCGGGGTCTCGACGACCTTGTCGAGCGCTCGCTGCAGCGGGCTGCGTTGTGGGACGAGGTCAAGGACCGGCTCAAGGACAGCGCTCTCGGCCTGTCCGGTGGGCAGCAACAGCGGCTGTGCATCGCCCGGGCGCTGGCCGTCGACCCCGATGTCCTGCTCATGGACGAGCCGTGCTCGGCCCTCGACCCGATCGCGACCGGCCGCATCGAGGAGCTGATGCAGGAGATCAAGCACGACTACACCATCGTGATCGTCACCCACAACATGCAACAGGCGGCCCGGGTCAGCGACCGGACCGCCTTCTTCACCGCCGAGGTGAACGAGGAATCCGATCGCCGCACCGGCCTCCTGGTGGAGTACGACAGGACCCAGAACATCTTCTCCAACCCGTCCGATGGCCGCACCGAGGCCTACGTGACGGGTCGGTTCGGCTGATCATGGCCACCGAGGTGATCGCATGACCGACATCCGCACCCAGCTCGACGAGCGCCTGGGACACATCATGACCCGCTTGCTGGCCATGATCGACGTCGTCGCTCTCCGCACCGATGCGGTCACCGCGGCTCTGCTGGAGGGCGACATCGCCCGAGCCGACGACATCATCATCGGCGACGACGAGGTGGACCTCCAGAGCCACGAGGTGGAGGACCTCTGCATCGGCACCCTGCTGCGTGAGCAACCGGTGGCCGGCGATCTGCGGTTCATCGTGGCGGCCATGCACATGAACGCCGACATCGAACGCAGTGCCGACCTCACCACCAACATCGCCAAGGCGGTCGGCCGGCTCCAGGGATCGCGACCCGACGAGCGGGTACGGGACCTCATACTCCAGATGTCCGAGCAGGCCCAGCTGCTCTTCGTCCGGGCCGGCGAAGCGCTCCGCACCCGCGACGCGGCCTTGGCCGCCACCATCGACGAGCTCGACGACGTGCTGGACGACCTCCACACCAGCTTCATCCAGACCGTGATCCAACACGCCCATCAGGGCGATCTGTTTCCGCAGCAGAGCGTCCAGCTGGCCATGATCGGCCGGTTCTACGAGCGCATCGGCGACCACGCCGAGAACCTCGGCGAACACATCATCTACGTGGTCGACGGCACCCGCCCCGATGACGCTGCGGCCGAGCGGGCCCAGATCCGGCGCGATCACGTGGCCGTCGACGGAACCATCCCCGTGCCCAGCCGGGGACTGGCCGTCATCGAGGCCGAGGCCCAGGACCGCCGCATCGACGCCATCCGCCGCGACTTCGTAGCCAACGTGAGCCACGAGCTCAAGACACCGGTCGGCGCCATCATCTTGCTGGCCGAGACCATCGCCGACGAGGACGACGACGAGGCGCGACTTCGCCTGATCTCGCACCTGCGCCATGAGACGGATCGAGTCGAGGCCATCATCGACGACCTCCTCGAGCTGACCCGCCTCGAGGAGACGGGGGGTCCCGCACACTCCGACGTGGCCGTCGACGAGGTGCTGTCGCAGGCCATCGACATCGTGCGCGGCCTGGCCGACGGGCTGGACATCCGGTTGGCGTTGGTCGGCGTGCCCACCCACATGACGATCTCGGGAGACCATGGGCAGCTGGTGCGGGCCCTGGTCAACCTGGTCGACAACGCGGTGCGGTACAGCGACCAGGGCAGTCAGGTCACCGTCACCGCGGCCCCGGTCGCCGGCGCCGTCGACCTCACCGTGCAGGACACCGGCGTCGGCATCCCACGCGCCGACCTGGAGCGGATCTTCGAACGCTTCTACCGGGTCGACCGGGCCCGCAGTCGCGAGACGGGCGGCACCGGTCTCGGCCTCTCGATCGTCCGCCACGTGGCCGACAACCACGAGGGGACGGTCTTCGTCGACTCGAAGCCGGGTGAGGGCTCCACCTTCACCCTGCGAATCCCTCGGCGGGGTACCGATGAGTGACCCGATCACGGTGTTGGTCGTCGACGACGAGCCGGCATTCCGGGAAGCACTTCGCCAGGCCCTCAAGCGAGAGGGGTTCCTGGTCCACCTCGCCGCCGACGGCGAGGAGGCCCTCGAGTACTTCCGGGCTCTGCAGCCCGACATCGTGCTGCTCGACGTCATGCTGCCACGCATGTCGGGTGTCGATGTGTGCCGACAGATCCGTTCGGTGGACGACACCCCGGTGATCATGGTGTCGGCCCGCAACGAGGAGATCGATGCGGTGGTGGCGCTCGAGATCGGCGCCGACGACTACGTGTCCAAGCCCTATCGCACCCGCGAGCTGATCGCCCGCATGCGAACGGTCCTCCGTCGCGTCAGCGCCAACCCCCGCACCGTCGGCGACGCCGAGGTCACGGTCGGAGATCTGCACCTCGACCGGGAGCGTCACGAGGTGACGCTCGCCGGCCAGTCCGTCGAGCTGCCGCTGAAGGAGTTCCAGGTGCTGGCCGAGCTCATGGAGAACCAGGACCTCGTGGTGACCCGACAGGACCTGATCAACCGGGTGTGGGGGTATGACTACGAAGGCGACACCAAGACGCTCGATGTGCACATCAAACGGCTGCGGGCGAAGCTGGAACCCGACCCGGCCAATCCGCAGCGGATCATCACCGTCCGGGGCGTCGGCTACAAGATGTCGGCCTGATCCCCGCCCGGCCCCGCCGGGCGATGTGTCCGTGCGGTGATCGGTAGCGCCGGGATCAGTCGTCGTCGATGTCGGTCTGGCCCGCGTCGAAGTAGTCCTGGTGCTGGAGGGGTTCACTGGCGGTGGTGAGCACACCGGCCAGGTTGGCGACGATGCGCTTCAGGTAGCGGTAGAGGATGGCCCGGGGCACCACCTCGCTGCCCGGCTCGGACGAGTGCATGTAGCCGCGGAGCTTGTCCTCGAAATGGTGCCGGAGCTCGTCGGCGCGGTGGCGATAGTCGTCGATGGCAGCCTGGTCGGGCGCCGACAACAGCTCGGCGGCCTCGCCGAACAAGGCGGAGACGGTCTGATGGTGAGCAGCCAGCTCGGCGACATCCGGCGCATCGGCGAACGAGACGCCCTCGAAGGCGAGATCCAGGATGTTCTTGGCCTGATCACCGATCCTCTCGATCTTCTTGATGAGCAGCGTGTACCCGAGCACGGTGCCGATGTCGGTGGAGCCCTGCACGGCGACGTGCACCACGAGCTCGGACCGCAGCTCCTGTTCGGTCTGGTTGATGCGGTCATCGGTGTCGCGGATGTCGCCGGCGACCAGACCCGGATCGCCACCCGAGAGCACCACGTTGGCGGCCAGGTCGAACGAATGTCGTGCGTCGCCGAGCATCGAGATGATACGGCTCTCGATTCGTTCGAGTCCCGAGTCGCCCCGGCGGAAGAACTCCATCACCATGACATATCTCCTAGTTCAGGATGGCCAGTCCGGCGACCGGGACCACCACGAAGACGCCGACGACGTACGCCACCGCCCACGACCGGTGATCGGCGGCGACCCGTGCCAGCGTCTCCGCACAGATGATCGGGATATCACGCACTCGAGGAATCGTGTACAGCACGAGAATGCCACTGATGTTGAACACCGTGTGGACCAATGCGACGGTGAGAGCCTCGGGACTGCTGGCGGCCAAGGCGGCCAACAGGGCGGTGATGGTCGTCCCGACGTTGGCTCCCAACGTCACCGGGTAGGCGTTGCGAAGCGTGATCACGCCGGCACCGGCCATGGGAACGAGGATCGACGTGGTGATGCTCGACGACTGCACGGCGACGGTGATCACCAAACCCAGCATCATCGCCACCATGCCGCCACCCCGCCCGAGCACCGCGTTGAGCGAGCGCTCCATGCGGTCGGCCACGAGGGTGCGCATGTTGGTCGTGATGAGCGTGAGGGCCGCCACCACGATGACCAGCCCGGTGATCACCAACAAGACGCCCAGCCCGTTGCCGCCGGCCCCGACCCACTCCCAGAAGTCGCTCAGCCAACCGACCGGTTCCTTCACCCACTCCTTGACCGGGCTCTTCCAATCCGAGCCGGCCGACCCGACCAGCTGTTCGCTGATCCACCCGGCGATGTCGGACAACCAACCCGTGATCAGCTCCAGCGGCAACAGGATGGCCACGGCCAGCACGTTGAAGAAATCGTGGACCGTCGCCGCAGCGAAGGCCCGCCGGAACTCGTTGGTCTGACGCATGCTGCCGAGGGAGACCAACGTGTTGGTGACCGTGGTTCCGATGTTGGCACCCATGATCATCGGGACGGCGTCGTCCACGCCGAGCGCTCCCGATGCCACGAGCCCGACGATGACCGAGGTACTCGCCGAGGACGACTGCACCAGGACCGTGCCCAGGATGCCCACGAACAACCCGGCCAACGGGTTGCTCACGTTGGCGAACAGCTGCTCCTGGGTGTCGGCTCCCATCGTCTTGATCCCGGCTTCGAGCGCCGAGACACCGATGAGGAACAGATAGATGAGCGCGACCACCACCACGGCGCGCACCTGCCACCGCATCTCGCGCTGCTCCCCGATCCCCGGGCCCTCGCTCATGACGGCGTGTATCTAACCGCAACACGCCCCCGCACGCACATCCCGGCGTCGTCGCTGACCCCGAGCACGCCCCGATCATCCGGCCAACAACTCGGCCAGGGCGAGGACCAACGGCTCGACCCGGCCGGCCAGCGTCTCGTACGCCTCGATCGGCTGACCAGCCGGGTCGGCCAGCTCATCGTCGGGGCGGCCCGGATGTCGGTGGTCGCGACCGGTGCCGAGCGATTCGCTCCATGTCCGCAACGACTGCGATCCCCGTGGGCCGGTGGCTCGACCCCGTCGAACGGCCTCGGGCAACAGGAAGGTCCGTGCCGCGGCGGTCCCATCGCGGGCGGCCACCCCCCAGGCGTGCTGGCGGGTCATGGCCAGGACGAGATCGGCACGGTTCACCATGGCCGGGTCCAGGCGGCGGCTGCGGTGGCCGGTCAGCGACACACCGGACCGCTCGGCCACGGAGATGCTGTGGGCCGTGGCCGGCTGCTCGCCCCATCCCAGCAATCCGGCCGAGCTGACCGAGAAGTCATCGGGCAGGAGATGCAGGAGCCATCCAGCCACCAAGGGTGACCGACACGTGTTCCCGGTGCAGACGACGAGGATCTCGATCGGTCGACCCTATGTGGCCGAGCGATCAGACCGGCGTTCCAACGCTCCCCGGCCATCGGCGCCGCATCACGAGAGACGATTTGATCAACCGTGGCGGGGCGACCGTCGATCACCGGGAGGAACCGTTCACGGACAGAAGAGGACCACAGTGGATTCGTCGGGCCGACGAGACTCCGATCGGGCCAGCAATCGCCTGGTTCGGTCGCCGTGGCTGATCATGGCCGCCGGTCTGACCGCCACCGCCATCGCCTTCGCCCTGGCACCACGGATCCACCCCGACGTCGCCCACACCGGGGAGATCGTCGCCCTCACGGGCATCATCGTCAGCCTCCTCTGCGCCCTGGTCACGAGACTGCTGGTGCCCTCTTCGGCTTCGCGCGACGACAGCCGCCGTCGCCTGCATCACGACGAGCTCACCGACCTGCCCAACCACACCGGCCTCGACGTGCTGCTCGAGGAGGCCCTGGCCCACACCCGGCGCAACCGCAAGGTGCTGGGTGTCCTGTATTGCGATCTCGACCGCTTCCGGATCATCAACGAGTCGATCGGCCGCGAGGCCGGCGACCTGTTGATCAAGGAAGCGGCCAAGCGGTTCCGAAGCGGCATTCGCGGGTCGGACACCGTTTCGCGCGTGGCCGGCGACGAGTTCGTCGTGCTCAGCGGTGACCTCGACAACCCCGGCACACTCCCGCAGATCGCCCGTCAGATCCTCCAGGAGTTCGCCGCGCCGGTGGCCCTCGACTCGGGCGACGTCCTGATCACCCCCAGCATCGGCATCGCCCACACCCACCCCGAGACGCCCACCGAAGGCCGGCTGCTGCTGGCCGAGGCCCGGGCCGCCATGGAGCGAGCCCGCGAGAATCGGATCGGTTTCGCCGTCTTCGACGACGAGCAGCGCAGTGAGGCTCGAACCCTCGTGGACACCGGCGAACGCCTCCGCGGCGCCATCGAGGATCACGACCTCCACGTCTTCTACCAGCCGATCATCGACGTGGAGCACCACTCACTCAGTGCCATCGAGGCGCTCGTGCGGTGGAACCGCCCCGGTCGTGGCTGGGTGGCCCCCGAGGGCTTCCTCGATGCAGCCGCCGGTGCCGGACTGATGGCGTCGCTCGGGGAGATGGTGTTGAAGGAGGCGATCGCCCAGACCCTGATCTGGTCGTCGACCTACTGGCCCGACCTCGACATCGCCACCACGGTGAACATCTCCGAGCGCCAGCTGATGGACTCGACCTTCGCCGACCAGATCGAGGAGCTTCTCAGCGGTATCGGCCTCGACCCGCGTCGGCTGACCCTGGAGATCAGCGAGGATGTCGTGGTCAGCCAGCTCGACCGGTCACTCGACCTCTTCCGGCGGCTGCGGGCCTCGGGGATCCGTCTGGCCATCGACGACTTCGGTACCGGCCAGACATCGCTGAGCTGGATCGAGCGTCTGGACATGATCGACTACCTCAAGATCGATCAGACGTTCGTCAACGGCCTCACCACCTCCTCGGTCAACCTCGCCATCGTCGAGGCCATCGTCTCGATGGCCCGGGCCGTGGACATGGAAGTGATCGCCGAAGGTGTCGAGACGGTCGAGCAGTACCACCTGCTGCGCGGCCTCGGCATCACCCGCATGCAGGGCTACCTCTTCGAGGCGCCAATGCGGGCCGTGGATTTCGAAGCCCGCATGGAGCAGGAAGTGCTGTCCTCGGTCTGACGCCGGTGCGTTCGCCGGTCTGCTAGGCAGACACGCATGACAGGACCGATGCATGGAGTACGGGTGGTGGAGCTCGGGGTCTGGGTCGCGGGACCTGCGGCCGGCGGCATCCTCGCCGACTGGGGAGCCGATGTCGTGAAGGTCGAGCCGCCGGCGGGTGACCCGGCTCGCAGCTTCCAACAGATGCTGGGCGGAGACATGCCCAACAATCCCCCGTTCGAGCTCGACAACCGGTCGAAGCGCAGCATCGTGATCGATCTGACCGACGATGCGGGTCGGGACCTCATGCTCGAGCTGCTCGAGGGGGCCGACGTGTTCGTCACCAACCTCCGCATCGGTGCGTTGCGCCGGTTGGGGCTGGACTACGAGGCGCTGGCCCCTCGGTTCCCGCAGCTCGTCTACGGCCACGTCACGGGCTACGGCAGCGACGGGCCCGATGCCGACCGGGCGGCCTACGACATCGCCGCGTTCTGGGCCCGTTCAGGGATCGCGGCCATGTTGACTCCACCCGACGCCGACCCGCCGTTCCAGCGAGGGGGTATGGGTGACCACTCCACGGGGCTGGCCGCGGCTGGGGCCATCTCGGCCGCGCTGTTCGCCCGGGAGCGTGGCGGCAGCGGCCAGTTGGTCTCCACCTCCCTCCTCCGCCAGGGCATGTACACCATCGGATTCGACATCAACATCAACCTGCTGTGGGGGCTGACGCTCGCCGTGGGCAAGCGCGAGAGCATGGGCAACCCGTCGGTCAACAACTACCTCGCGGGTGATGGGCGACGGTTCTGGATCGTCGGTCTCGAGGGCGAGCGGCACTGGCCCCCGCTGGCCCGGGCCGTGGGCCGTCCGGAGTGGCTCACCGACGAGCGATTCTCCACCGCCGCCGGTCGCTATCAGAACGGCGTCGAGTTGATCAGCCTGCTGGATGAGATCTTCGCCACGCGTACCCTCGACGAGTGGTCAGCGGTCTTCGACACCGAGCCCGACCTGTTCTGGGCCCCGGTCAACACCATCGATGACCTCCTGGTGGACGAGCAGGTGCACGCCTCCGGCGCGCTCATCGATGTCCCCGACGGCGCGTCCTCCACCACGATGGTGGCCTCACCAGCGGACTTCGGCACCACGACATGGCAGGCGAGGAGCCTGGCCCCGGCGTTGGGCGAACACACCGACGAGCTTTTGTCCGAGCTGGGCCACAGCCGCGAGGCCATCGACGCGCTGCGGGCCGGAGGCACCGTGGGCTGAGGTCGCCGGTGACGGTTGCCTCACCGAGCGGGCGCCGGTACCGACGGCGTCGGTGGATCGAAGCGATCCGAGCGCGCTTTCGCGCCGCAGAGATGTCGGGCAGTCCGGCCGGGCAGGGAACGATCGGCCCATCCAGGGTCAGTCGGCCACACCCATCCCATGGCGCCGACGGGTGGAGGACGGCGGCCTGATGATGAAGGTGAGGGCGTAGGCGACCAACCCGATGGCCACCACGGCGAGGCCGGTGAACAACAGCCCGCGATCGGCCGCGAGCACGACCACCGGCAGGCCGCCGGCGCAGATCAGGGCCGACAGCACGACGAGGACTCGATCACGCATCACGATCGAACCTAGCCGCGCGCCTCCATGCGGTCAGATCGGTCTTGGCCCACCGCTGACGTCGCCCTACGCTCTCGACAACCGACGTCGACGAAGGACTCCCCGAGTGCCCATCCGTGCATACATCCTCATCCAGACCGAAGTCGGGCGCGCGTCCGACGTGGCGGGCCAGATCCGCAACATCTCCGGCGTCATCTCGGCCGATGTGTTGACCAGCCCCTACGACATCATCGCCCATACCGAGGCCGACGACGTGGACGAGCTGGGCCGGATGGTGGTGAGCAAGGTCCAGATGATCGAGGGCATCACCCGCACCACCACCTGTCCGGTCGTGAACATCTAGTGCCCTGACGGGCCGCGGCCGCCGCTCCTGCTCCGGCCGCCGGCGCGCTGGTCCCCGACCCCGAAGATCAGCGAGGTCCCCGGTCAGGTGGGCTTCGAGCCAGGTGCGAACCGCTTCGCGGAGTCCTCTCCTGC
>JAOUEE010000099.1 GCA_029858875.1 Acidimicrobiia bacterium | reverse complement strand
CCTCGATGACGTAGTCGCTGTAGGTGTCGCGATCGGCGAACCAACGCGATTTCCACTCGGTGGTGACGCCGAGCCGGAACCCGTACGGGTTGACCTTCTGTCCCATGCTTAGTCCTCATCCTCGATGTCTTCGCCGCCAGCAGAGCTGGCGGACCCCGCAGCGGCTTCGGCTTCATCCCCGGTGTCAGCGCCGCCAGCAGAGCTGGCGGACCCCGCAGCGGCTTCGGCTTCATCCCCGGTGTCCGCGCCGCCAGCAGAGCTGGCGGACCCCGCAGCGGCTTCGGCTTCGGCCTCGGCCACGGCTGCGGCGGCGACATCGGCCGCCTGCTTGGCCTTGGCCGCCGCGTCCTGGGCCTTTGCGGCCAGGGCCTTCTCTTCGTCGGTCTCGGCCGCAGCCGACGCCTCGTCGGCCGCCTTCTGTGCCTTGGCCGCTTCCTCGGCCGCATCGGCGGCCTCTTCGACCGCCTCGTCGAGGTCGCCCTCGTCGAGGGCCTCGAGGGCATCGTCGGCTTCGTCGGCGGCCTCGTCGGCGGCCTCGGCCACGTCGTCGACCGCATCGGCGACCCCGTCGGACACCTCGGCGTCGTCGAGGGCGTCCTCGAGCGCTTCCGCCGCGTCCTCGGCCGCCTCGATGGTGGCCTCGTCGTGATCATGATCGTGATCGTGATCATGATCGTGCTCTTCGGCGGCCTCGGCCTCGGCTTCGGCGGCCCGGCTCTTCTCGACCCGTGCCCGGCGGGCCTGGGCAGCCTGGACGTTGGAGCCCGACGCGGTGTTGCGGGCCCGCAGATCGTCGAGCTGGGCCGGCGTGTAGCGGCTGACGATGATGGTGATGTGACTGGTGCGCTTGAGGATGCGGGTGGCCCGCCCCCGGGCACGCGGCCGCCAGCGCTTCAGCGTGGGGCCCTCATCGGCGTAGCAAGCCGATACGAACAGCTCCTCGGCGGGGATGCCGTCGTTGTTCTCGGCGTTGGCCACGGCCGAATCGAGGCACTTCAGCACGGTGCCCGCCACGGAGCGCTCACTGAAGGTCAGGAACTCGGTGGCCGCCCCGTAGCTCTTGCCCCGGATCTCGTCGAGCACCTCACGGACCTTGAACGGCGAGACCCGCACGTAGCGGACCTGGGCCCGGGTGCCGGGGCGCTCGTTGGTCTTGGTTCCGAACGCCATCAGCGACGGGCTCCCTTTTCCTGCCCGGCGTGGAACCGGAAGGTGCGGGTGGGCGCGAACTCGCCCAGCTTGTGACCGACCATCGATTCGGTGATGTACACGGGCACGTGCTTGCGCCCGTCGTGGACCGCGATGGTGTGACCCACCATCTCGGGGATGATCGTCGATCGGCGAGACCAGGTCTTGATGACCTTCTTCTCACCGGCTTCGTTGAGGACGTCGACCTTCTTCAGGAGATGGTCGTCGACGAATGCGCCCTTCTTCAGGCTACGCGGCATGGTTCATTACCTCCGAGACCCACGCGTCCGGCGACGACGGACGATGAGCTTCTCCGACTCTTTCTTGCGATTGCGGGTGCGACCTTCGGGTTGACCCCAGGGCGACACCGGATGGCGACCACCCGACGTCTTGCCCTCGCCGCCACCGTGCGGGTGATCGACGGGGTTCATGGCCACACCACGGGTCTGCGGGCGAACACCCTTCCAGCGGTTGCGACCGGCCTTGCCCACCTTGATGAGCTCGTGCTGGGCATTGCCGACCACGCCGACGGTGGCCCGGCAGTCGATGGGGACCCGGCGCATCTCGGTGCTGGGGAGGCGCAGGGTGGCGAAGTCGCCCTCCTTGGCCACCAGCTGCACGCTGGCACCGGCGCTGCGGGCCAGCTTGCCGCCACCACCGGGCTTGAGCTCGATGTTGTGTACGACGGTGCCGACGGGGACGTACCGCAAGGGCAGGGCGTTGCCCGGCTTGATGTCGGATCCCTGGCCCGACACCACGATGTCGCCGACGCTCACCCCTTCGGGGGCGAGGATGTAGCGCTTCTCGCCGTCGTGGTAGTGCAGCAACAAGATGCGGCAGCTGCGGTTGGGGTCGTACTCGACGGCCGCCACCGAGGCCGGAACCCCGTCCTTGTTGCGCCGGAAATCGACGATGCGGTAGCGCTGCTTGTGGCCCCCGCCCTTGTGGCGGGCGGTCTTGCGGCCGTAGCTGTTGCGGCCACCGGTGCTGTTCTTCTTGGCCAGCAGCGACTTCTCGGGGGTGGTCTTGGTGATCTCGGAGAAGTCGGCCACGGTCTGGAACCGGCGGCCGGGACTGGTGGGCTTGCGCTTGCGAAGTGCCATGGGGAACTACCTCAGACTTCGAAGAGATCGATGGAGTCACCCTCGGCGAGGGTGACGAGGGCACGCTTGGACCCGGAGCGATGGCCCCAGGTGCCGTCTCGGCGGTTGCGCTTGCGCTTGCCCTTGCGGTTGAGCGTGTTCACCTTCAGCACGGTGACACCGAAGATGTCCTGCACCGCGTCGTGGATCTCGGGCTTGGACGCGTCGGGATGGACGATGAACGTGTACACGTTCTGATCGAGCAGGCCGTAGCTCTTCTCCGAGACCACGGGCTCGAGGATGACATCGCGGGGATCCTTCACGGCTTCTCGCCTCCAGCGGAGCCCTCGGCGGTCGCTTCGCCGCCTTCGGCGGACCCCGAATCGGCTTCAGCGGTGTCCTCGGCGCCTTCGGCGGACGCCGGAGCGGCGTCTGGCACAGCCGCGGTGTCGGCCGGTGCGGCCGTCGTGTCGTCGGGCGCTTCCTCGGCGGGTTCGGGTTCTGCCGGCGCCTCGGCCGGGGCGGCGGTGGCGTCGGGCTGGGGATGTTCGGCGGGGGCGACCTCGGTGGGGAGAGTGTCGGTGGTGAAGACCACCACGTCGCTCACCAACACGTCGTAGGCGTTGAGCTCGCCGGGGGTCAACACATGGACGTGGCCCAGGTTGGCGAAGCTCTTCCAGGTGTTCACGTCGTCGCGATCGGCCACGATCAGTACCCGACCCGACAGACCCAAGGCATCGAGCGCGGCCAGCGCGTCCTTGGTCCGAGGCGTGTCGAACTGCCAGCCGTCGATCACGATGACGTTGCCCTCGGCGGCCCGATCGGACAGCGCCGATCTGAGCGCCAGTCGCACCATCTTCTTCGGCGTCTTCTGGGCGTAACTGCGGGGCTTGGGGCCGAGGGCCACGCCGCCACCACGCCACTGGGGCGAGCGGATCGAGCCCTGTCGGGCTCGGCCGGTGCCCTTCTGCTTCCAGGGCTTGGCGCCACCGCCCCGCTTCTCGGCCCGAGTCTTGGTGCTCTGGGTGCCGGCCCGGCGGGCGGCCAGTTGGGCGGTGACCACCTGGTGCATGACCGCGGTGTTGGGCTCGATGCCGAAGACGGCGTCAGCCAGGTCGACCGATCCGGCATCGGCGCCGGCGCGGGTCTTGAGGGTGATCGAGCTCACTTGACGGCTCCCTTCACCGCATCGCGGATGACGACGGTGCCACCCTTGGGGCCGGGCACCGAGCCCTTGACCAGGAGCAGCTCACGCTCGGCGTCGGCGCTGACCACCTCGAGATTGAGGGTGGTGACCTTCTGATTGCCCATCCGGCCGGCCATGCGCTGGCCTTTGAACACCCGGGCCGGCGTGGCGCACTGGCCGATGGCGCCGGGCATGCGGTGCACCCGGTGCGCGCCGTGACTGGCTCGCTGGCCGGCGAAGTTGTGCCGCTTCATGACGCCGGCGAAACCCTTGCCCCGAGAGATGGCGGTGACGTCGATGCGCTCGCCGGCCTCGAGGGTGTCGACCGAGATCGACTGGCCCACCTCGTACTCGCTCACGTCGTCGAGCCGAAGCTCGACCAGCTTGACGCCCGGCTCGACCCCGGCTTTGGCGTAGTGCCCCGCCAGCGGCTTGATCAGCTTGTCGGCGGACCGGTGGCCGAACGTGACCTGCAATGCGCTGTAGCCATCGTTCTCGGCGGTGCGGATCTGGACGACGCGAAGCGGCGACACCTTCAGCACGGTGACGGGAACGACGCGGTTCTCGTCGTCCCACACCTGTGTCATGCCGACCTTCGTGCCGACAATCGCCTTGTTGGCCATGTCTGTACCGTTTCTCACGCGAACGCTCCGCACAGGCAGGCCCGGCGGAGCGATCATTCGGTTGTGCCGGCTGGTTCCCGTGGGCCTGCCCGGACGTCAATTGTGCGGATCCGGTACGACCGTGGTCGTTGCCGGTGTGCGAACCCGTTGACTCTACCGGCGACCCCGCGGCGTTGCTACCCGACTCACCAACCCCGTAACGCACCGGTGTCAGGCACCGACCGTTGCGGGGAGCGCCGGGCGGAGGGCGCTTGGCGCCGGCCTGGCGCCGATCGGCACGCCGAGTGGTGCGGGGTGGGAGCACAAGAGCCATCACCAGCAGGGAATGGGGTCACCACTAGCGTCTGCTTCGATGGCAGACCCGACCACCGACACCCGCTTCGGCGTACCCGTCTGGGTGATACGGGCCATCCTGTTCTTCTTCGCCATCACCGTCGGCTGGTTCTACCTGCGCGGCGTACTGTCCAGCCTCCGACCTCTGTTCATCATCCTGGCCATCTCGTTCTTCTTGAGCTTCGCCATCGAGCCGGTTGTCAACCGCCTGGAGCGCCTCGGCGTGCGACGCGGCGTCGGCACCTGGATCGTGTTCCTCGGACTGATCGGCATCGGCGTGGGGTTCGGATTCGCAGTAGGCACAGCGCTGGCCGAGCAGATCAACCAGTTCGTCGAAGACGCGCCCGCCACCATCGACGATCTCGAGAGGTGGCTCCAGGACAACGTCGACGAGAGCTTCGACCTCACCGAGTTCCAGAACCAGTTCCTCGAGAACGGCACGGTGCGCGACCAACTCACCAACCTCGCCGGCAACCTGCTGTCGTTCGGCACGACCTTGCTGTCATGGCTGCTCCAGGCCTTCACCATCGCCCTGTTCACCTGGTACCTGGTGGCCGAGGGACCAGAGCTACGCCGCAAGGTCTGCTCGCTCCTGCCCCCCACCCAGCAGCACGAGGTGCTGCGGGCGTGGAATCTGGCCATCGCCAAGACCGGCGGGTACATCCTCAGCCGAGGGATCCTGGCCCTCCTGTCGGCCATGGCCCACTGGCTCGCCTTCCTCATCATCGACATCCCGGTCCCTCTGGCTCTGGCCCTGTTCGTGGGCGTCGTCAGCCAGTTCATCCCGGTGGTCGGTACCTACATCGCCGGTGCCATACCCATCGCCGTGGCGGTGGCCGACGAGCCCATCAACGGGCTCTGGGTGCTGATCGTCGTGGTCATCTACCAACAAATCGAGAACTACGTGTTCGGGCCCCGCATCCAGGCTCGCACGATGGAGATCCACGTGGCTCTCGCGTTCGGCGCGGTCATCGCCGGGGGCTACATCCTGGGACCCATCGGTGCCCTGCTCGGCGTGCCGGCGGCGGCCACCATCCAGGCGTTCACCTCCACCTACCTCCAGACCTACGACGTGGTGGACGCGGCCCAGGACCTGCCGTGACCCCCGAGGAGCGCTGGGGGTCAGTCCTGGCGGCGGCGGGACGGGCGGGTGATGCCCACCAACACGGCGCCGAGCACCATCAGGAACAGCGCGATCTGGGCCAGCAGGGCAGTGGCCGAACCGGTGAAGGCCAGCGGGCCGCTCGGTCCCGCGGAGCTCGATGGAGCTCGAGCGACCAGGTCCTGACGAACGATCGTCGCGCCGACGACTTCGACGGTGGCGGTCAACACCTGGCCGTCCGGGAGCGTTGCGACAATCGTGGCCAGACCGGCCTCGAGGGGATCGGTACCCATGATGCCCTCGATCACGTAGGACCCGTCGGGCCCGGTGACCGTCGTGAACGTGTTGCCCGCGCTGTCGGTGAGGACGACTGTGGCGCCCGATACGGGCTGGCCATCAGCACCGATGACGAACCCGGTGACGATAGCCGTTGCATAGCCGAAGTCCCGGTCCGTGACGTCTTCACCGGCGACAGTGATCCGGATCTGCTCATCGATGCCACCATCGACGTCGCCTGTCGGGAACAGGCCTGCCGGCAACGTCGACGCGTCGACCTCCAGGAGATAGTCACCATCGGCCACGACCTCGAACAGGTAGGGGCTGGCAGTGGCGTCCGATGCGAGCACCGCATCGTCGGGAGTGCCGAGCACGCCATCCACGCCCGGGATCACCAAGTCGATCATCACTCCGGGAATCTCGTCCTCGCCCGAGTCGAAGACCCCGTCACGATCGGCGTCGTACCAGACATGGCCACTGACATCGACGCCGGGATCGACAACGATCACGGTCACGTTGGCCTCGACGCAGACACCGTCGGTGTCACACACCTCGTAGACGAATGTGTCGGTGCCCACGAACCCGGGGTCGGGCGTGTAGGTGACTTCACCCGTCACCGGATCCACCGACACCGAACCATTCGCCGGACCCGACGTCACCGACACACTGGTCGGATCGATCGAGCTGTCGGGATCGGAGTCGTTGGCCAACACATCGATCACCACAGGGGTGTCCAGGTCGGTGGAAGCAGCATCGTCGGTGGCCGCTGGCGGCGCATCGACCGTCACCACGACCGTGGCTTCCACGCACGCACCGTCGGTATCGCACACCTCGTAGACGAACGTGTCGGTCCCGAAGAACCCGGCGTCGGGCGTGTAGGTGACTTCACCCGTCACCGGATCCACCGACACCGAACCATTCGCCGGACCCGACGTCACCGACACACTGGTCGGATCGATCGAGCTGTCGGGATCGGAGTCGTTGGCCAACACATCGATGACCACCGGGGTGTCCTGCGGTGTCCATGCAGTGTCGTCCGTGGCGTCGGGGTCACCATCGACCAGCACCACGACAGCAGCCGTGTTGCACAGACCGAGCAGGTCGCAGACCTCGTACATGAAGGCGTCGAGGCCCATGAACCCGGGATCGGGCGTGTAGGTGATGTCGCCCGTCACCGGATCAATCGACACCGATCCGTTGGCCGGAGGCGAGGCGATCGACACGCTGGTCGGATCGATGCCGTCGGTGTCGGTGTCATTGGCCAAGACATCGATGACCACAGGGGTGTTCTCCGTGGTCTGATCGGCATCGTCGGCCACAGCCGGAACACCGTTCACGTCGATGGTGACCGTGGCCTCGTCGCAGTAGCCGTCGTCGTCGCACACCTCGTAGACGAACGAGTCGTTTCCGCTGAACCCGGGATCGGGCGTGTAGGTAACCTCACCGGTCACCGGATCAACCGACACGGTGCCGCCAGTTGGCGGGCTCGAGATCGAGACGCTGGTCGGGTCGATGGTGCCGTCGGGGTCTGTGTCGTTGGCCGTCACGTCGATCACGACCGAGGTCTCCTCATCGGTGCTGGCCGAGTCGTCGCGTGCGACTGGCGGCGCCGGAACCGTGACGGCGACCATCGCCGTGTCACAGAGGCCGTCGTCGTCGCACACCTCGTAGGAGAACGTGTCGGTCCCGAAGAAGCCGGGATCGGGGATGTAGGTGACCTGACCCGTCACCGGATTCACCGACGTCGTGCCGTCGTTGGGTGCCAGCACCACGACCACCGTGGTGGGATCGAGGAATCCATCGGGATCGGTGTCGTTGGCCAACACATCGATGGTCACCGGCGTGCCGGGATCGGTCGCCACCGAGTCGAAGACCGCATCCGGCGGCGCGTTGACGTCCACGGTCACCAC
The DNA here is from genome assembly GCA_029858875.1 of Acidimicrobiia bacterium. Classification (GTDB taxonomy): domain Bacteria; phylum Actinomycetota; class Acidimicrobiia; order Acidimicrobiales; family SHLQ01; genus JAOUEE01. The sequence goes on along the minus strand of JAOUEE010000099.1, from coordinate 4,184 downwards.
CGCGGTGTCGCACGCACCCGAGGGATCGCACACCTCGTAGGTGAACGTGTCGAGACCGCTGAACCCGGGGGCCGGCGTGTAGGTGATCGTGCCATCCAGCTCGATCACGGCCGTGCCACCGCTGGCCGGGGGGACGGTGACATCGGTGGCGGTGAGGGCGTCGCCGTCCGGATCGACGTCGTTGGCCACGACATCGATCGAGATCGGGGTGTCCACATCGGTGGAGTCGGTGTCGTCGACCGCGACGGGCGGATCGTTCACCAACGGGTCGTCAACGACCACCGTGACGGTCGCGGTGTCGCACTGACCGGCGCCATCGCACACCTCGTAGTCGAACGAGTCGATACCGACGAAGCCGGGATCAGGCGTGTAACGCACCTCGCCGGTGACCGGATCCACCGAAGTGGACCCGTCGGCCGCACCGGCGGTCACGGTCACAGATGCAGGATCGAGACTGTCCTCGGGGTCGGAGTCGTTGCCCAGCACGTCGATGTCGACGGCGCTGCCTGCTGGAGTGGCGACCACGTCGTCGACGGCGACCGGAGGACCGTCGACGATCACCATCACCAGCTCGATCACACACGTACCTTCATCGTCACACACCTCGTAGGTGAAGATGTCGACGCCGGCGAACCCGGGATCGGGGATGTAGGTCACCGTGCCATCCAGCTCGATGTCCACTGAGCCATTGATCGCAGCGGTGGGGATGGCGGTCACGGTCAGCAGCCCTCCATCCGGGTCGCTGTCGTTGGCCAGCACGTCGATGTTCACCGGCACGTCGGTGAACGTGCTCACCAGATCGCCTGTGGTCACCGGGCCGGCGTTGACATCGACGGTGACGATGGCATCGTCACAGAACCCGTCGTCGTCACACACCTCGTAGGTGAACGAGTCGGTCCCGAAGAACCCGGGATCGGGCGTGTAGGTCACCTCACCCGTCACCGGATCCACCGACACCGAACCATCCGACGGGCCCGATGTCACCGACACGCTGGTCGGATCGATCACGCCATCGACATCGCTGTCGTTGGCCAACACATCGATGACCACCGGCGTCGCCATGTCCGTCGAGGACGAATCATCATCAGCCACTGGCGGCGCGCCGATCACGACCGTGACGTCGGCCGCGTCGCACAGTCCCTGGTCGTCGCACACCTCGTAGGTGAACGTGTCGGTGCCGAAGAAACCGGGATCGGGCGTGTAGGTCACCTCACCCGTCACCGGATCCACCGAGACGGAGCCGTCGGCCGGGCCCGCCGTCACCGAGACCGTGCCCGGATCGAGGTTCCCCTCGCGATCGGTGTCGTTGGCCAACACGTCGATCACCACCGGGGTGCTGGGCAGCGTGACCTCGACGTCGTCCTCGGCCACCGGGGCCGTGTTGGTGTCGCTCACGGTGATCGTCACGACCGCCGTGTCGCAGGCATCGTAGATGTCACAGAACGAGTACACGAACGTGTCGTTCCCGACGAAGCCGGGATCGGGGGTGTACGTCACTTCACCCGTCACCGGATCCACCACGACAGTGCCCTTGTTGGGCTGCTCGTCGATGGCCACGGTGGTGGGGTCGATGTTGTCGTCGGCGTCGATGTCGTTGGCCAACACGTCGATGGTGACGGGCCGGTCGACCAGCGTGCCGGCTTTGTCGTCGACGCCGATCGGCGTGTCGTTGACCAGCACGGTGACGGTCTCGACCACGCAGGCCCCGGAGTCGTCGCACACCTCGTACGCGAAGACCTCCGTGCCGGCGAAGCCGGGATCGGGGGTGTACGTCAGCGTGTCATCCGGGTTTATGACAGCGACACCGTTGGTCGGCGGCATCGAGATCGACGACACCGACAGGGGATCGGTCTCCGGATCAGTGTCGTTGGCCAACACGTCGATGGTCACCGGCGTCGCCTCGTTGGTCACCTCGAAATCGGGTGCTGCATCGGGGGCGCCGTTGACGTCGACGGTGACCGTGGCATCGTCACAGAACCCGTCGTCGTCACATACTTCGTACGTGAACGTGTCGGTCCCGAAGAACCCGGGATCGGGCGTGTAGGTCACCTCACCCGTCACCGGATCCACCGACACCGAACCATCCGACGGGCCCGATGTCACCGACACGCTGGTCGGATCGATCACGCCGTCCACGTCACTGTCGTTGGCCAACACATCGATCACCACTGGGGTGGCCTCGTTGGTCGAGGTCGCATCATCATCGGCCACCGGAGGCTCACTCACGACGGTGAGGGCGGTGTCGTCGTCAGTCACCGGGTTGGTGAGCGAATCGACGGCACTCACCGAAGCGGTGTTGAGCACATCGCTCGCCGGAGCGGCGGCGAGGGTGCTGGTGAACGACCAGACCTCACCAGGATCGAAGACGGGGTCGCCGTTGCCCGACACCTCGGTCAAGAAGCTGACCGCACCGGTCTGGTCGTCGGTGACCACGACGTTGGTGAGCGGATCATCCCCGGTGTTCTCCACCAGGTGGGTGTAATCGATCGGTGTACCAGGAGTCGTGGCCGTGGGATCGGCGGTGGTGGTGATCTCGATCGCCGGTGAGATCACGTCGACGGTTGAGGTGTCGTCTGGTGAGGTGACGGGTTGGGCGAGGGAGTCCGAGCCCGAGGCGCTGGCGGTGCTGGTCACATCGCCGGTGAGCCGACGGATGCACGTGTAGACCCATACCTCCCCCGGATCCAGCACGGCGTCGCCGTTGCCTGTGGTCTCCCGGTCGTAGGTGACCGGCGAGCACACGTTGTCGCTGACGGCGACACCGGTGACTTGATCGTCGCCGTCGTTGGTGACCTCGTACTCGAAGGCAGCGTCGTCGCCCCGGTAGATCACGGGAGTGACCGCGGTGTTGACGATGGCCAGCGAGGCACTGATGACGTCCACGCTGGCGCTGTCGCTGTCGCTCACGTCAGCCACATCAGGAATATCGCTGCCATCAGCCAGAGCCGGGTTGGCCGTGACCGTGCCCGTCTGGGTGATGTCGACGTTGATCACGAACGGTGAGGTGCACTGGGCCGTGTCACTGGGAGCCAAGGGACCAGCAATGGTGCACACCGTCACATCGTCGGCTGCGTTTCCAGGTGTCCCGTTGTCATCGATGACCACCAGGTTGGTGAGGTGGGTGTCACCGTCGTTGGTGACGTCATAGGTGTAGGTCACTGTGTCACCCGGGTTCACGATTGGATCGCTGGGCGTGTCGATGATTCTCACCGACGGGCTCACCAGATCCACCTCGGCCGTGTCCGATGCCGTCACATCGGCCACATCGGGAATATCGCTGCCATCGGCCAGACTCGGATTGGCCGTGCCGTCCACAGTGTTGGTGACATCAGCCGACACCGAGATGTCGGTGCTGCACTGATCGGTACCCGCCGGCGCCAACGGCCCAGCAATGGTGCACACCGTCACATCGTCGGCTGCGTTTCCAGGTGTCCCTTTGTCATCAACGATCTCGAGATCGACCAGATGCGTGTCGCCGGTGTTGGTGACGTCGTAGGTGTAGGTCACGTCGCCAGCAGCGGCGATGTACTCGATGGCCCCGTCGGCGGCGTTGCCCGCCGTCTTCACCAACGTGAAGGCCGGACTCACCAACTCGACCACCGCATCGTCGCTGGCCGAGACCGCAGCCCCGAGCGAGTCGTCACCCGTCACCGAACCGGTCCGAGTGATGTCACCGGTCTCGCTGTACGCACGCGAACAGGTCGAGCTGGCCCCGGCGGCCAAGGTGGCGATGATGCAGACGGTCACGTCGTCACTGGTGTTCCCCGGCGTGCCACCGTCGTCGACGACGACCACGTTGGTGAGGGGATCGTCACCGGAGTTGGTGACCTCGTATTCATAGGTCACCGGCCCCGCAGCATCGATGTACTCGATGGCCCCATCAGCCGCATCACCGGCCGTGACCACGATCTCGACGGCCGGCGAGATGACGTCGACGGTCTCTTGGACATCGACCGGCGTGATGGGATTGCCGAGGATGTCGGTGCCGTCGACCGTGAACGTGTTGGTGGTGTCGACGTTGAGCGTCTGGCTGCAGGTGTAGGTCCAGGTCTCGGGCACACCGGTCGCGAGGTCGTAGCCGAGCACGAAGTCGCCATCGTCTCCCGACTGGTACGTCAGCGGTGAGCAGCGATCGTCGGCAACAGCGATGGCGATCGAGTTCGAGATGGTGGCGGCGTTGGAGT
>JAOUEE010000427.1 GCA_029858875.1 Acidimicrobiia bacterium | reverse complement strand
AGGGCCTGCTGCCCGGCCGGGCTGTCGGGTTGCACCGCCTTGGAGAACTCGTCGTAGAACCATTCCAGCGTCTCCCGATCGTCGTGGATCGTGCAGGTGGTCTTGATGGTGATCGTGCGGTCGGGGCCCATCTCGGTGCCGTCACCCGAGATGATGACGCAGCTCTGCGGTCGCTTTCGCAGAGCCTTCACCCGCTGACGCTGCCCACTGGTGGTCACCCAGATCCGGCCGCGGGCCCAGATGTAGCGATGGGTCACACCGACCGGCCACCCATCACTGGTGCTCCAACACACCGCGCACACCCGCTGCAGCGCGAACAGCCGCTCTCGCTGTTCGTCATCCAACGGATACTGCGAGACCTCTTCGAGACTGGCCATCGGCCTGATCCTCCTCGTGCCTTTTCGTGAACGTCAGTCGGTGTCCGCCGGCAGCGCCACCCAGGCTCGACCGACCAGGTTTCGCACCCCGTCTTGTCGCTCCAGCCAGACGTCGCATACGGCCAGGGTGCCACCGTCGTGCACCGACACGGCGGCCACCTCCCCGTGCGCGGTCACCGAGTCACCCTCGAGCACCGGCTGGGGGAAGGCGGCCCGAATCCTGCGGACACAGGTGGGCCCGGCCCAGGCCATCAACATGTTGATCACGTAGGCCATGTTGAGGGGTGTCTGGTTGAGCAGGCGGCCATCGAAACCCAGCGCCCGGGTGACGTCGCGATCCCAGTGGATGGGCGTCGGGTCACGGAAGATCGCCGCCACCGTCCTCATCCGTTCTGGCGTCACCCGCTCCATGCGAAACGGCGGGATGGCCTCACCGACCGCCACCTTCATCGGGTCGCCTCCTCAGCCGGGCGCCAGTGGTGCCAACGGAAGGCGACGTCGGCAACCCGCAGGGCCGACGGGTCGTCGATCTGGATCTCGTAGGTGAACGAGTCACGGATGGGCGACCCGTCACGGGCGGACCGCTCGAACGCGGTGATGCCGCCACGAAGCACGTAGGTCACGTCTTCGCGTAGTGGCTGATGGATCTGCCAGTCGTAGTAGTCGATGCTCACCGGTGACCCGTCGCCCGATCCGACCAGGTCGAAGATCTCGGTGATCGACGTCCCGACCCCATTGATGGCCACGTGGAACAGATGGGCCGGGTGGGCGATGCCATCGGCCGGAGTGTCGATCCCGGTGGCCTCGCTGAACAGGAAGTTCTCCCAGTGCTCGATGCGATAGGTGCCGCCGGGGAAGCGGTGCCCGACCAAGGCAGCCATCGACGATTCGGATCTCGGCGGCGAGGTCTCCATGCGAGCTCGACGGTAGCGGCGGCCGAGCGGGACGGGGGGAGGGGCCTCTCAGGGGCGACGAGCGCGGATGATGGCGCCGTGTCGGTCGGGGCCGGTGTCGTGGGTGTATTCGATGGTGGCATCGGCCAAACCGACGGCGGCCAGCATGGCCAGGTACTGGTCGTGTTGGAGGGCACCGGCACCGCACTCGGCCCAGTCGTCGTCGGCGGATGGAACGGCACCGTTGTCGGCCACGACATCGGAGATGGCAACTCTTCCTCCCGGCCGCAGTACCCGCACCAGCTCGGCGAACACGGGGGCCTTGTCGGGGGCGAGGTTGATCACGCAGTTCGAGATGACGACGTCGATCGACCCGTCGGGCAGTGGCAGGTCTTCGATCATGCCGTGGAGGAACTCCACATTGTCGACGCCGGCTTCGGCTGCGTTGGCTCGGGCCAGCACGAGCATCTCTTCGAGGAAGTCGATTCCGTACGCCTTGCCGCCCGGACCGACTCGTTTCGCGGAGAGGATGACGTCGAGTCCGCCGCCCGAGCCGAGATCGAGCACCGTCTCGCCCGGGCGGAGGTCGGCCATGGCGTAGGGGTTGCCGCAGCCCATCGACAGGTTCGCGGCCGTGGTCGATCCCCCCGCCAGCGCGTCGTGGTCGTAACGGCTGGCGCCCCAGCGTTGGTCGTTGCCGGGCTGGGCGCCCCGGGTCCGGGCGGCCTGGCGGTAGTAGGAGCGGACGTCGTCGTGTCGGTCGTTGGTGTTCATCGGCTGCACTCCATGGCGTTGGTGAACTCGGCCGGGATGCGGCCCATGACGACATCGACGGCGGAAGGGAAACAGGCCAGGCAGTTGGCGTTCATGCGCCAGAGACTGGAGGTGCCGACCTGGTCGACGAGCACGAACCGGACCTCGGCCAGCGTGGCCAGGTGATGCGACACCGTGGATTGTCCGACATCGAGCTGGTCGGTGATGTCCCCGACCGTCATGGGCGCCTCGGCGTTGGCCAGCAGGTGCAGGATGAGCACTCGTGTGGGATCGCCCAGCGCCCGGAACCAGCTGGCCCACTCCGTAGCCGTCTCTCGCTCGATCGACATTCGCTGCTTCATCGATCATCGACGATAATCGATCAAGATCCATCCGGCAACCGCGCGGGTCGGATCACTGGCTGTCACACCGCGCCAGAGAGGAAATCGAGGGTGCGTCGGCGAGCGACCCGGGCGGCATCGGGATCGTGGGCCCGGTGGCCGGATTCGGCGAACCAGTGGCCGGTGCCGGGGTAGTCGTACGCGGTGTACGAAAGGCCCTGCTCGGACACGGCCCGTGCCATCCTCCGGCGGGCGGAGGCGGAGACGAACGGGTCGTCGTCCGCGAAGTGGGCGAGCACCGGTGCCGTGGCGTCGGTGAAGTCGCCGCCCCGCGTGGCGTAGTACAACACCGTCGCCGACACCGGCGGCGGCGGATGCTGGGCCAGCCACGCGGCCCAGTGTCCTCCCATCGAGAAGCCGATCACTGCGGGATCCGTTCCGGTCGATCGGGGATCGGCGCTCAGCTCGACGAGGCATCGGCGCAGGGTTCGGTAGGCCGGCTCGGTCCGTTTGACGGACCGCAGGGCGCGCGCCTCCTTCTCGGACGTGGCTACCGCGC
>JAOUEE010000426.1 GCA_029858875.1 Acidimicrobiia bacterium | reverse complement strand
GCCATCTGTGTGCACCAACCGACGCCGTTTCGGATTCGCGCGAGGTGACGGGCCCCGTCGCACATCGGCGGGACCGCGCGCCGTGGTGAACACCGAAAACTGTCCGAGCCTGTGGGTACGGTCGTTCGCATGGTGCGCGCAGAAGACGGAGGGGAAAAGGCAGGGGTGGTCGCTAGTCTTAGCGAGTCCAAGAGAACCCTGCCCCGCAGGGGGCCCCGACCTGGTCGGGTCCGTAGGGAGGTGATGTCCGTGTCACGGGCATACGAAATGATGATCATCTTCGAGGGCGACGTTCCCGATGTCGACGTCCAGAAGCATCTGAGCAGTGTCGGCGATCTGGTCGTCGAGGGTGGCGGCAAGGTCGTCACCACCGACAACTGGGGCAAGCGGCGCTTCGCGTACGAGATCAACCACAAGTGGGAGGGCACCTACGTGGTGCTCGAGATTCTCACCGAAGGGCGTGATCTCCACGAGGTCGAGCGCACGCTGCGCCTCGCGGACGCGGTCGTCCGCCACAAGGTCCTGCGTCTCCCGGACAGCGAAGCGGCTCGCCGCGGCATGTCCATGGACGCTCCCGTGGAAGGAGCCGCCTGATGGCTTTCGACAACACGGTCACCGTGGTGGGCAACGTCACCCGTGACCCCGAACTCCGATTCACCGCCAATGGCGCCGCCGTGGCCAGCTTCGGCCTGGCCTGGAACCGCAAGGGCCAGGACGGCGAGGAAACGGTGTCGTTCTTCGACGTCACCTGCTGGCGTCAGCTGGCCGAGAACGTCAGCGAGTCCATCACGAAGGGCTCGCGTGTCGTGGTGTACGGCCGGCTCGATCAACGCTCGTGGGAGACCCAGGACGGTGATCGTCGTTCGAAGGTGGAGATCATCGCCGACGACGTCGCTCCCAGCCTCAAGTGGGCGACCGCCAGCATCACCCGGAACGAGTTCCGTGGTGGCGGCGACGCGATGGGCGGCGGCGGCAGCGGCGGCGACGACGGAGGGGGCGGTGGCGGCGGGCAGAACCGGCCCGCGTCCAACCAGCCGCCCACCTACGACCTCGACGAGGAGCCGTTCTAGTGGCCAAGAAACCGGTACGCGCAAAGAGCAAGGCGAAGGACAACGGCCGTCGGACCAAGAAGCGGATCAGTCCGCTCACCGAGGACAAGGTCACCTACGTCGACTACAAGGACGTGAACCTCCTGCGGAAGTTCATGTCGGATCGGGCCAAGGTGCGGGCCCGCCGGGTGACCGGCAACGACTCCCAGCAGCAGCGCGAGGTGGCCAAGGCCATCAAGAACGCGCGCGAGATGGCTCTGTTGCCCTACACCAATCGCGTCACCACCCAGCGGGGGAACCGCGACCGGGACCGAGGATCGCGTGTGGAGGGCCCGCCACCCACACCGTCGGCACCGCCGCCGCCTCCTCGCGGTGACGGCGATGCCCTGCCCGAGGCGCCCGATGGTGCGGTGGCGGTGGAGACCGTCGAGGTCGAGACGGTGGAGGTCACGGAATGAAGGTCGTGCTCCGCGGTGATGTCGATGGCGTCGGCCGCACCGGCGATCTTGCCGAGGTGGCCGACGGCTTCGCTCGGAACTTCCTCCTGCCCAAGGGCCTGGCCATGAAGGCCACTCCGGGGCTGGAGGCGCAGGCCGAGGGCATGCGCCGGGCTCGCTCCCTGCGCAACGCTTCGGACCGGGCCGATGCCGAGGAGCTGGCCACCCGCTTGGTGCCGATGGTCCTCACCATCGGCGCCCGCGCCGGCGAGGAGGGCAAGTTGTTCGGATCGGTGACCGCGGCCGACGTGGTCACCGCCCTCGAGCAGCAGGCCTCGGTTGAGCTCGATCGACGGGTGCTCGAGATCGCCGAACCCATCAAGGCCACCGGCACCTACCAGGTCATGGTGGAGCTGCACCCCGAGGTGCGCTTTCCGGTCACCATCGAGGTCGTTGCGGTCTGATCATGGGAGATCGTCCTCGCCGACGATCCAACGGTCCAGCGGTTGCCGGCCCGACCCGACCTCAGCGGTTATCCACAGAACACCGGGGTTTGTCCACCGCGAAATCCCCCGAGATTTCAACGCTGTCCTCTGGTTGCCCACAGCCGATGCCAGCCATGCTCGTCCGGTCACGATCGACGTGGCGGAATCTTCCCCTGCCCGAGGTGGGCCCACATGTCTGATCTCGACGCGTCGGGGACCCATCGGGTCCCGCCCCACAACCTCGAGGCCGAGGAGTCGCTGCTCGGCGCCATGCTGTTGTCACGCGACGCCATCGCCGATGCCTTCGAAGTGGTCGAGGCGGTCGACTTCTACCGGCCACTGCACGCCCACATCTTCGAGGCCGTCACCAGTCTGTACAGCGCGGGCGAGCCCGTCGACCCGGTCACCGTTGCCGAAGAGCTCGATCGGGCGGGTCTGTTGGCCACCCTCGGTGGCTCGGGCGTACTGGTCACCCTGCAGGCCAACACCCCGGCCACGTCGAGCGCGCCCCGCTATGCCCGCATCGTCCACGAGCACGCGCTGCTGCGCCGATTGATCAGCACCGCCAACGACATCGCCGAGATCGGGTACAGCCGTCCCGACGATGTCATCAAGGCCATCGACGAAGCCGAGAATCAGATGTACCAGGTGGCTCAGGGACGAGCGGCCGACACCATGGCGCCCATCTCGGACCTGCTGGGCGCCAACCTGGATCGTCTCGAGGAGCTCTACGAGCGGGGCGAGACCATCACGGGCACGCCCACCGGCTATCTCGATCTCGACGAGATGCTGTCGGGACTCCAGCCCAATGCGCTGATCGTGGTCGGTGCCCGTCCGGCCATGGGCAAGACCAGCTTCGCTCTGGGTATGGCCGCCCACGCGGCCCTCGAGGCGCAGAAGCCCACGCTGTTCTTCTCCCTCGAGATGAGTCAGCTCGAGCTGACCCAGCGGATG
>JAOUEE010000425.1 GCA_029858875.1 Acidimicrobiia bacterium | reverse complement strand
GTCCTGGTGGCGGTCTCGGTCATCGCCTTCCTCGTGGTGCTCGGACTGCCCTTCCTGCGGGTGGCGTGGGGCACCCCCGACCATCGGGTGCTGCCCGAGGGCGATCCCGCCCGTGAGGTGTCGGAGATCATCCGGACCGAGTTCGACTCCAACGAGTCGGCCGCCTTCCCGGTGGTGGTCACCGGGGGTGTCACCGAATCGTCCACCGAGGCCTTCGCCATCACCCTGTCGAATCTCGACGGGGTGGCTCGCGTCGACGCCGCCACCGGCCGCTACATCGGTGGTGCCGAGGTGGTGGCCGCCGACCCCGAGCTGGACCGGCATGTCGGGGACGACGCCACCTGGTTCAACGTGGTGCCCACGGTGGAGCCCATCTCGGCGGCCGGCGAGGCGCTGGTCCACGACGTGCGCGACCTCGAGCCGTCGTTCGACCAGGTGTTGGTGGGCGGGCAATCAGCCAGCCTCATCGACACCAAGGAGTCCATCTTCTCCCGGATCCCATGGGCCGCCGCCTGGATCGCCGTGTCCACGTTCGTCCTGCTCTTCTTGATGTTCGGGTCGCTTCTGGTGCCCCTCAAGGCCATCGTGCTGAATCTCCTGTCGCTGACCGCCACCTTCGGCCTCATGGTGTGGGTCTTCCAGGACGGCAACGGTGCCGGGCTGCTCGGCTTCACCGCCACCGGACTCACCGATGTGACCACGCCGATCCTGATGTTCTGCATCGCCTTCGGATTGTCGATGGACTACGAGGTGTTCCTGTTGAGTCGCATCAAGGAGGAGTACGAGCGCACGGGCGACAACGACGCCGCGGTGGCGTCGGGCCTCGAGCGCACCGGCCGGATCGTGACCGCCGCCGCGCTGTTGCTGGCGGTCACCTTCTTCGCCTTCGCCACCAGCCAGATCACCTTCATCAAGCTGTTCGGCCTGGGTCTGGGTGTGGCCGTGCTGGTCGATGCCAGCATCGTGCGGGCCACGCTGGTCCCAGCGCTGATGACGTTGGCCGGGGACGCCAACTGGTGGCTGCCGAGCTGGCTCCGTCGCCTCCACGACCGCATCGGAATCCGTGAGAGCGCTCCTGGCGAAACGGCGATCGAGTGGGTCGACGTCACCGAGGACCGCTCGGAACCGACGACCGATGAGCTGGCCCATCTGCACGCCGAGGTCCGCCAGATGGCGCGGACTCTGCGGGGATGACGAGCAGCGCCGCTTCGACGAGAATGATCACCGACCCAGGGGGCACCCCATGACCACCATCGAAAACCTCTACCTCAGCGGCAACGCCGCACCCGTACCCGACGAGATCACGGCCGAGAACCTCATGGTGACGGGAACGATCCCCGCCGAGCTCGAGGGGCGCTGGCTGCGGAACGGGCCGAACCCCATCGGCGAGGTCGACCCGGCGACCCACCACTGGTTCACCGGCAATGGGATGGTCCACGGCGTCCGGCTGCGCGGCGGCCGGGCCGAGTGGTACCGGAACCGCTGGGTGCGCGGCGACCGCGAAGCCGAGGCGCTGGGTGAACCGGCCCCGCCGGGCCCCCGCCGATCCGAGTTCGGTAGCGCCGGCCCCAACACCAGCGTCGGCGGGTTCGCGGGGAAGACCTGGGCCATGGTCGAGGCCGGTGGGGTACCCATGACCCTGACCTACGAGCTCGACACCATCGCCTACGACGACTTCGGCGGCACCCTGCCCAACGGCTTCACCGCCCACCCCAAGTTCGACCCGGCCACGCGCGAGCTGCACGCCGTCTGCTACACGTGGCCCGACCTGGTCGACCACGTCCAGTACGTCGTGGTGGGCCCCGAGGGACGGGTCACCAAGGTGGTCGACGTTCCTGTTCCCGACATGCCCATGATCCACGACATGTCGCTGACGCCGTCCTACGCCGTGGTGTACGACCTCCCGGTCACCGTCGACATCGAGCTGGCCATGCAAGAGCGGTTTCCCTTCCGATGGAACCCCGACCACCCCGCCCGCGTGGGCTTGTTGCCCCGAACCAGCGACACCGCCGACGACATCATCTGGTGCGACGCCCCGATGCGGTACGTGTACCACCCCGTGAACGCCTACGAGACCGACGACGGCCAGGTGGTGCTCGACGTGTGCGCCTACGACGCCATGTTCCGCGACGACCTGAACGGGCCGTTCGGCGATGCCACCCCCACGCTCGATCGATGGACGGTCGACCCGGTGGCCCGGCTGACCAAGACCGAGCGGGTGGACGATCGGTTCCACGAGTTCCCCCGTCACGACCCCCGGGTCGCCACCCGGCGGCATCGCTTCGGGTACACGGCCGGTGGTCCCGTCGACGGGTCGGACCTGCACGGGGCCACCTACAAGACCGACTACGACACCGGCACCGTCACCGAGCGGCGCCATGGTCCCGGCCGAGGGGGCGCCGAGCCGGTCTTCGTACCCCGGCAGGGATCGACCGCCGAGGACGACGGCTGGTTGCTGGTCCTGGTGCACGACGCCAACGCCGACCGCAGCGACCTGGTCATCGTCGACGCCATCGACTTCACCGGCGCCGAGGTCGCCCGCATCGAGCTGCCCCGCCGCGTCCCCCACGGCTTCCACGGCGCCTGGGTGCCGGACTGAGTCCCCGCCACGGTCCCCCGAATCGGGGGTCCTCGTCCACGGGTGAAGGGGTCCGAGCCTGTTTCACGTCGGGGGCGGTGACCGGGTCGGGCGGGAGAGGGCCAGGGCGAGGGCGAGACTGATGGCACAGATGGCGGCGGCCAGCCAGAACACCGGCGTGTAGTCGGCGGCCCTCGAACCGTCGCCGGCCAGGATGGCCACCACCACGGCCAAAGAGATGGCCGAACCCACCTCCTGGGTGATGCGGAACACGGAGCTGCCGATGCCGAAACGGGTGGGGTCCAGGCGGGTCACGGCGGCTCCGGCGATGGGAGCGAACGACAGTCCCACGCCGATCGCG
>JAOUEE010000098.1 GCA_029858875.1 Acidimicrobiia bacterium | reverse complement strand
CAGTCGATCTACACCGCCGGCGACGCGAACGCGCAGTACGACGTGTTCGGCGACCACGTGAGCCGGTTCATCCACACGATCGGCACGACGAGCCCCCATGTCCCGCCCGAGAAGCGGCCCGACGAGCAGGGCATCTTGAACATGCTGATGTACCGCAAGAACCCGGGGCAGGAGATCCCCGAGATCCCGGAGGGCGAGCGCGCCCGCGACGTGTACGCCCGCCACATGCAAGAGGTGCTGGGTGAGCAGTACGACAACGACTTCTCGCACCTGTCGGTGACGGAGACGATCGATTCGATCGAGTACTTCGTGTTCCCGAACGCGTTCTTCTTCCCGGGCCTGCAGTTCCCGATGGTGTATCGGTTCCGCCCCGACGGGAACGATCCCGACCGATCGATCTTCGACCTGCTGGTCCTGCGGCCCAAGCCCGATCACGGCGCCGTACCGCTCCCGGCCGAGCCGTTCGATCTCGATGTCGACGACAGCTACACGCTCACGCCGGGCATCGCGAAGTCGCTGGGCATGATCTACGACCAGGACACGGCCAACCTGGCCGCCATGACCAAGGGCTTCAAGGCCAGCACCAAGGGCACCCAGACGTTGGGGGACTACCAGGAGGTTCGCATCCGCCACCTCCACGACGGCGTGGCCCGATACCTGGCCGAGGGCAGGGCTCGAGCCGACGTGGCGGGGCCTTCGTGAGCCGAGACGCCATCGAGGACCTGGTCCACCGCTACGCCGACGCCGTGGTGCATCGAGATGTCGACCGATGGTCCGCCACCTGGGCCGCCGACGCCGTGTGGGAGCTGGGACCCGACCTCCACGCCGAGGGTCGCGACGCCATCGGCCAGATGTGGCTGGGCGCCATGGAGCGGTTCGCCAAGGTGATCCAGACGGTGAACAACGGGACGGCCGATCTCGACATCGATGCCGGAACGGGCACCGGCCGCTGGTACATCCAGGAGGCCTGGTGGCGCGCCGATGGCCGCCGAGGGATCCTGTTGGCCCACTACGACGACCGCTACGTCCGCGTCGATGGCGAGTGGCTCTTCGCCAGCCGGCTGCTCGACGTCCACTACCAGGGTCCGCCCGACCTCAGCGCCGATCCCCTCGGCGGGGTCTGAGCTTCGGCCGCGGGTCGGTCAACCGGCCTCGACCAACGCGGCGGTCACGTTCACCGGGATGGCACTCTGCACGACCATGCCGGTGATGGGGTCGTGCGCGGCCGTGGTGGAGGTGAGCCGGCTCGTGGGTGTCCCGATGTCGCGGACCTTGTCGTCGCTGAGCGAGCCGTCACCCCACGAGTGGGCCATCGACACAACCCCCGGCCGCACATCCGAAGCCCCCTCGCAGACCCCTCGGATCTGGCCGGTGGGTGACGTGATGTCGACGAGGTCGCCGTCGGCCAGCCCCAGCTCGGCCAGGTCGTCTGGGTGCATGTAGGCCGCGTTGGTGGTGCCCTTGGCGGCGAGATTGGGCAGTTCGGGCCCCAGCGAGTTGATGACCGCCTTCAGACGACGACTCACCAACCGGAACGGATACCGCTCGGGATCGAAGCCCGACAACCGTTCGGCGCTGGTGCGCTGGTGCACCACCTCGTTCAGGGCGGTCATCATCGAGTCGGGCGCCACGTCGAAGCGGGCCGTGCAATCCGGATCGGCCGGTTGCACCACCAGGGCCTTGTCCTCGTGGATGACGCCCCGGCTGGCCCTCACCTCGGTGGTGGACATGCGGCTCCTGGCGTAGACCATGTCGATCACGTCGTCGTCCGACGGCTGCTCCATGGCGGCCAGGTCTCCCCCGGCGGTGGGCAGCTCGATGCCGAGCCGTCGGGCCAGGCCCCAGAAGACCTCCCACTCGTTCACCACGTCGCCTTCGGGCTCGACCACGGCTTCGGTGTAGTTGGTGTAGGGGGCCGCGAACCAGCGATCCATCAGGTGCGGGACGTCGGCCCGCTCCAACGACAGCCGAGGGGCGATGACATAGTGGGCCTCACGAGCCGTGGCCGTCATCCGGTGGTCGATCACCACCAACAGCTCCAGATCGCGGAGGGCTCGCATGGTGAGCTCTTGATCGGGCCAGGCCACGGCCGGATTGCCACCGGACACGATGAGCGCCCGGATCTGTCCGTCGCCGGGTTCGAGGATCTCCTCGGAGATGACCGAGCACAACATCTCTCCGATGTATCCCCGCAGCCCGCGGAAGCGGTGCCGGGCCCCGGTGCGCGGATCGCGCGGGGCAATGGCCTGCGCCTTGCGCGGGGTGCCCGGATACAGGAAGGCGCCCGACTCCAGGCGATCACCCTCACGGTTGACCCGACCGCACACGATGTTGCAGCTCACCGCGAGGTGCTCGGTGAGGCTGGAATCAGGAGCCATGTTCGGTCCGGTGCCGGTCCCCAAGGTGCCCCGCCTGCCGCCGGCGAACATTCGGGCCGCGGCCACCAGATCATCGGCGTCGATGCCCGCTCGCCGGGCGACGACCTCGGGCGTGAAGGGGTCGACCTCGGCCCGCAGCCGGTCCAGACCGTCCACCCACTGCTCGCAGAAGTCAACGTCGTGGAGATCGTCGGTGAGGATCACCCGCAGGAAGCCGGCCAGCACAGCGGCGTCCTCACCGGGAACGACCTGGAGGTGGATGTCGGCGAAGGTGGCCAGCTCGGTGCGCCGAGGATCTATCACCACCAGCTTCAAGCCCCGATCGCGGGCCCGCCGGAGCACGGTGGTGGGGTTGGTGCCCTGCAGCCCCCCGACCGGGCCGTAGCTCGACACCATCGGGTTGTAGCCCACGGCCACCAGGACGTCGGCCGTACGGAAGTCGTGGAAGCCGGCGCCCCACCAGCCCGAGATTCCAGGAGCGGTGGTCTTGGCCGGCTGGTCGATGGTGACCGACGTGTAGAACGACGACGAGCCCAGGCCCTTGTGGAAGCCACGAGCGGTCTCGAGCGCGCAGGAGTTCTGGTACCCGCCGGTGCCGGTGTAGGTGGCAACGGCGGCCGGGCCGTGACGCTCGACGACATCGGCCAGGCGTTCGGCCACCTCGTCCAACGCGCTCGAAGAGGCGATCTCCTCGAGATGGCCACCGGGCGCTCGTCGGTAGGCGGCCCGGAGTCGGTCGGGGTGATGCATCTGGTCGGCCAGCTGCCGACCCTTGATGCAGGTGTAGCCCTCGAAGAGCGGGTCGTCCCTGACCCCCCGAACGGCGACGATCCGGTTGTCGTCGAGGTCGACGTCGACCTCGATGGGGCAGGCCGCGTGGCACACCCGACAGAACGACTCACGGGTCTCGACCGTCATCGATGCGCTCCTCCTGCCGGCCGGCGTTCGCCGAGCCTCCCACATCGTCTCAGATGACACCGGACAACCACCAAGGGGACTTCTGTCCTTATCGTCGGCGGCGCCGGAGCCCTACGGTCACAGCGTGACCGTCAACATCGATCAGATCATGCAGCACCCCGTGATGACTGCGACCCCCCATCAATCCATCGGCCACATCCGGGGGGTGATGGCCGAGCAGAAGATCTCGGCCCTCCCCATCGTGGACACCGATGGTGAGGCCGTCGGGATGGTCACGGCATCGGACATGCTGGCCGACCACCCGGTCGATGCCCCGGTGAGCACCATCATGTCCACGCCCGTGTTCACGGTGCCCCGCTACGACGGGCCCCACATCGCGGCCCGGATCATGCGCAACCACCACCTGCACCACGTGGTGGTCACCGAGGGCAAGAAGGTGGCGGGCATCGTGAGCGCGTACGACCTGTTGAGACTGGTCGAGGACCACCGCTTCACGGCCAAGCCTGGACCCACCCCCTCCAACAAGCGGTCCCAGCGCAGCTGATCAACCCGGCAGCAGCCGAATCGTCCGCAGGGCGTGGGCCGCCACTCCCAGCGTGCAACGACGGCCGTCCAACGTCACCACGCCGTCGTCGGGTGTCTCGTCGAGGCGCAGCGACTCGACCGCAGACACGGCGAAGCCCGTGGAGACGTCGGCGATGCGAGGCTGGTCGGTGGGGTTCAGCAGCCGCAGGATGATCCCGTTGCCGTCCACGGCCGGTTTCAGGGCCGACAGCACCAGCTGCTGATCGTCCACGGCGAGCAGGCTCCGGTCGGCGTCCAGCCGGGGCTCGGGCCCGGCGAGCACACCCCGCAGACCGGCGACGGTGGCTCGAACCCGGGCCGCCGACACCTCGGGCAACAGCCACAGATCGGCGTGGTGTTCCGCCAGGCCCTGCGCGCCGGGAGCGGCCATGGTGGGTCCAGCCGGCAGTGGCCGGGTCGTCAACTCCCAGCGCGACAGCCACCCCACCGATCGCATCAGCGTCAGCAGCAACTCACCGTTCGGGGCCAACTCGGCCTCGGGAAGACCCGGCGCCACGACCGTGAGTCCACCCACCACGACGTGGCCCTGATGACAGAACGTGGCCGGCGCCGGATGCACCCACGCCGAGTCGTCCACCCGGACGTCCTCGTCGCCGGCCCGCCGAGCCTCATCGAAGGTGGTGGCCGCCCGGCACCCTTCGGCGGACGCCGCACCGGTGGGGAACCGCAAGCGCAGACGATGGTCGCGGGCCCGGTTGACCAGCCGCACGCGGGCGCGCACTCCGGGTGATCCGGGTGCGACGGTGAGCTCGATGTCGATGTCCACGTCAACCCGTTGCCTCGACCGCGCCCGACGACTCTCGTCGAGCGCGGCGGGTAGAGCGATCGTACGGCGCACCACCAACGCCTGGATGCCCGAGGCGTGCCGACGGCGCTGCACCTCCACGAGCCGCGGCGACGGTGTGAGCGCCGCCTCGACGGGGTCGAAGTCGTAGGTGTCGCCCCGATCACCGATGTCCTCGAGGCCGAACAGGCCGCTCCAGCTGCGGCCGGCCATGTCCACGGTGAGGGTGCCGTCCTCCGCGACGCGCGCCGCCACGTCGTCGGCCATCACCTCGCGTCCGTCGTCGAGCTCGTCGTCGACCGGCTCGCTGCGCTGGAGCCGATAGCTCCGGCATCCCAGCGGAGGCACGTCGGTGGCCACGAACTCGACGTCGAGGGCGGCCTGGTCGGGCAACCAGCGGACCCGGGTGGGATCGGTCGACGGCACCACTCGCACGGGGCAGCCGTCGACGGTGAACCCCAGGGGCCCCAGACCGGCCAGCAGCAAGGAGTGCAGGTCGGGCTGGCCCACACGCACCGCGAACGCCGGGTGCGCGTCCAGGGGGACCGTGACCAGGCCCGTGACGGGGTGAGGTGAGGGATTGAACACGGTCACCGCCAACTCATCGATCGGCGGGACCTCGCGATCGGGGCCCCGACCAGCCAGGCGCTCGAGGACGCGCTGCACCGTCTGATCGGCCAGACCCTCGGCATCGTCGTAGCGAGCAGCCATGCGGTCGTGCACCGCGTCGATCGAGCAGCCACAGATCGAGTCGTGCGCCTGGTTGCGCAACAGCTTGCGCCAGGCCTCGCGCAGCGACGCCGACTCGTCGGCCAAGCCGAGCACTTGGCCCAGCGCCGCCCACGGCTCGGCCCAGTCCTGGAGCAGCGCCTCACCGGTTCGATTGCGCCGCTTGAGGTCCAAGCGGGTGGACCACACGCCGGGCAGCAGGTTGGCCACCCGGCCTCCGACCAACTCGCCGGCGAACTCCGGCCATCCGTCGGCCGACGCCGCAGCCGGGACAACGGCCTCATCGAGCGTGACCCGGCGCACCGGGGCCCCGACGGCGGCCGACAGCGGCCCGATCAGTGCGCCGATGTGCGCATCGGGCCGAGTGTGATCGAACCCGTTCATCAGGATGACCGGCTCCTCGCCGGCTCGACGTTGACGCTGCACCAGTTGGGCCAGCGCCGTCGCCGCCTCGTCGGGAGCATCGGGCGGTCGCGATGCGCCGAAGTACCCCTCGGTCAGGTGCAGGACCGCCAGGTTGGTTCCATCGGGACCTCGCCAGTTCCATCGCGGTCCGAGATCGTCGAGCTCGGCGCCGTTCCCGCGCCAGTGCACGAAGGCGCGCAGCCCGAACCCGGCGAACAGCTGCGGGAACTGGGCGGGGTGCCCGAACGAGTCGGGCACGTAGGCGACGGTGGATACCGGACCGAAGGCGGCCGCGGTCCGCCGTCCCTCGAGCAGGTTGCGCACATGGGACTCGCCCGATGGCAGCAGTGAGTCGGGCTGCACGTACCACGGACCGATGGCCAGGCGGCCGGTCCGGACATGACCGGCCAGCTCGTCGCCGCGTTCGGGCCGCACGACCAGGTAGTCCTCGAGCACGATGGTCTGCCCGTCGAGCACGAAGCAGGCCTCCGGGTCGGCGGCGAGCAGGTCGAGGACCTGATCCACCGCGTCCACCAACCGAGCCCGGAATCCCTGCATGGTGCGATACCACTCGCGGTCCCAGTGGAAGTGCGACACGACGAACACCGGTAGGTCACGGGCAGCCATGGGATTGTCCTACTACGACGGGATCGCGTCCCGCCGCATGATCGTCACACCGATGCTCACCTGCTCAACGAACGTTCAGTAGGTTAGGCTGCCGGTCATGGAACCGATCGACTTCTGTGACTCCACGCTCTACGACGATCCCTGGGACACCTACCGGTGGCTCCGGGCCGATGCACCGATGTACCGCGACGAGGTCAACGACTTGTGGGTGGTGTCGCGCTACGCCGATGTGGTGAACGTGTCCCGCCACCCCGAGCGGTACTGCAGCCGCGAGGGCGTGCGTCCGAGAGGGGCCTCCGACCTGTCGCTGCTCGCCATGGACGATCCCGAGCACACCCGGGTGCGTCGGCTGGTCAACAAGGGCTTCACGCCCCGCCAGGTGCGCGAGATCCTGCCCCACGTACGCGAGCTGTCGGCCCAGCTGGCCCGAGAGATCGGCACCCGCGGTGAGGTCGACTTCGTGGGCGACGTGGCCATGCACGTGCCGTTGATCGTCATCGCCGAGCTCCTGGGCCTGGACCCCGATGCCCGCCTCCAGCTCTACCGCTGGTCCGACGACATGATGGGGGGCGACGGCCGTACCGAGCCCGACGATCCGGCTCTGTTGGCCGCCATGACCGCCTTCGGCGAGTACACCGCGGTGCTCCAGGAGCTGATCGACGCCCGCCGGGCCGACCCATCAGACGACCTGATCTCGGTCTTGACGCAGGCCCACGACAGCGGTGCCCTGGCCGAGCTGGCCGAGAGCACGACCGAGCAGTACCTCGTCGATGGTGACGCCCTCGATGAACACGAGCTGCTGCTGTTTCTCGTCACCTTGTTGGTGGCCGGCAACGAGACCACGCGCAACGCCATCAGCGGCGGCCTGCTGGCACTGAGTCGCTTCCCGGACGAGCATGCTCGGCTCGTTCAGCGACTCGACGACGAGGCCTTCGTCGACCTGGCCGTCGACGAGTTGATCCGCTTCGTGTCCCCGGTGCTGAGCTTCACCCGAACCGTCACCGAGGACCACCTGTACCGGGGCGAGGACTTCACCCAGGAATTGCGGGCCGGTGACCGGGTGCTGATGCTCTACCAGTCGGCCAACCGGGACGAGCGGGTCTTCGACGACCCGGAGGTGCTGCGCCTCGATCGCGACCCCAACCCCCACGTCGCCTTCGGGATCGGCACCCACTACTGCCTGGGTGCCAACCTGGCCCGCATGGAGGTGAAGGTGGTGTTCGAGGAGCTGCTTCGTCACCTACCCGACCTGCGCGTGCCCGACGGAGCCGGCGCCGAGCGGGGCCAATCCACCCTGGTGCTGGCCCTCAACAAGTTGCCCGCCGTGTTCACACCGGTGACCATGGCGTCGTGACCGGCACCACGATCAGCACGCGCGAGCGGATCCTCGACGCGGCGCTCGATCTGACCTCCCGGCGCGGCGCAGCGGGCACCAGCATGCGGGAACTGGCCGACGCCTGCGGGGTGAACGTGGCCGCCCTCTATTACCACTTCCCCTCCAAGGCCGACCTGCTGCGGGCGGTCATCGAGGAACGCCACTACGACCTGATGCTGGCGGTCGTCGAGATCCCTCCAGCCGGCACCGGCACCGATCGGGCCCGGTTGCACCAGCTGTTGGTCGCCATCTGGGCGGGCGTGCAGGCCGAGCAGCCGGTGTGGCGCATGCTCCTGGCCGAGAGCTGCCACCACAACGCCGACGCCGAGGAGGTGGCCCGCTCGCTGGTCGCGCGCTTCGAGGAGGCTGCAGCGGCGTGGCTCGGCCAGGACTTCGACGAGCTGGTGGTGCCGGTGACGGTGGCTGCCCGTCTGCTGTCGGACTTCCTGTTCGCCAACATCGCCCGCGCCGCGATCGGCGCCACCACCAACCAATCGGTCGATGACGACGCCGCCGCGCTGGCCGCAGTGTTGGTGGGTCACTCGTGAGCACGGCTGGCGGCCAGCCGAGAAGAGGCCACGCTGCGCGCCGGGCCGGTATCAGGGGACCTAGGGCCCTGCCACACACCGGTCGGGCGAGGCATGCTGCCTCGTGGAATCGCGCCCGGTCGGCGCCCGTCGACGGCAAGAAGGAGGCTCTCGGATGGCACGAGACAAGGTCGTGGTGCTGGGCAGCAATTTCGGTGGGCTGACCGCCGCCATCGCCATCAAGCACGAGCTCGAGGGTGATGTCGATGTGACGGTGATCTCGCCGTCGGATCGGTTCCTGTTCAACCCGTCGCTCATCTGGTTGCCCTTCGGCAAGCGCAAGGCCGAGGACATCACCTTCGCGGTGGAACCCACGTTCACCGAGCACGGCGTGGACTTCGTCCACGAGGCCGCGACCGAACTGCAGCTGGCCAACAACCGGGTGGTCACTGCATCGGGGGTCCACGACTACGACTACCTGGTGATCGCCACGGGCTTCCAGAACAAGTTCGATGTGGTGCCCGGGCTGGGTCCGGGCGGCAACGCCTACAACATCACCACGCTCGAGGATGCCATCCATGCCGGCGAGGGTTGGCGCACGTTCCTCGAGAACCCCGGCGACATCGTGGTCGGAGCCACCCAGGGCGCAGGCTGCTTCGGTGCGGCCTACGAGTACCTGTTCAACGTCAGCCACCAGCTTCGCAAGAACGGCCTGAAGAGCCAGGTCAACCTCACCTATGTCTCCCCCGAGCCGGTGCTCGGTCACTTCGGCATCGGCGGGCTCAAGCACGGCGAGGGCATGCTCAACATGTTCCTCAAGAAGGAGAAGATCGCCTCCGTGCTGAACGTGGGCATCGACCATGTCGACGAGGGCCGGGTGGTGCTGAGCGACGGCGCCAACCTGGACTTCGCCTACGCGATGATCATCCCGCCCTTCATCGGCCAGGACGTGGTGGCCAAGACGGTGGAGATCAGCGACGACAAGGGCTATGTGCCCGTGCGCGACACCTACCAGACCCTGCCCTACGACAACGTCTACGCCGTCGGCATCGCGGCCGCCGTCGAGGTGCCGTGGCACACGTCCAACCCGATCGGGATCCCCAAGACCGGCTTTCCCACCGAGCAGCAGGCCCACGTGGCGGCCAGGAACATCGCGTCCCAGGTGCGAGGCGAGGTGCCGGCGGCCCACAAGGAGTTCGGCGACATCCCCGCGGTCTGCGTGATGGACGCCGGCAACAACGGCGTGATCATCCTGGCCGACAAGATGCTGCCGCCCCGCAAGCACAGCGTGATGATCCCCGGCCCCCAGGCCCACGCCATGAAGGTGGCCTTCGAGAAGTACTTCATGTGGAAGGCCAAGCACGGCCACGTCGCCCTGCCCTGATCGGGGTCGTCGTGATCGGCCGCGTCGGATCTCCGCCCCGGCTCACGCTTCCCTGCAGATGATCGTGTTCCTTCCACACCAGGCGGGTCACCTCCACCTCCGTCCCGCTCCGCGCTGGTCCTCGGGCCATGGGCGAAGGTGAGCGAGCCTCGACGGCGAAGGCCGGTGGTCTCGGTCGTGCTGCTCCTCGCCGTGCTCGGTGCGGGATGCTCCAGCACCGGTGGCGATGCCACACCCGACCTGGCTCCGACCGCCGGCGTGGCCGACGCAACCAGCACGTCCACGACCACGTGTCCGGAACCACCCGCCTACCTCCCCCCTCTCCCGGACGCCATGGCCTGCACCGGCTATGACCCCTCGGTCGACGCCGCCTTGGTCGAGGCGCTGCTGGCCGGCGACGCCGCCGACACGTCGGTGGGTGCATCCTCGGCTCCCACCCGGGTGCTGGCCGTGGGCGATTCGATCCTCGCCGAGGCCCACGGCTACCTCGTCACCCTGGGCGCAGCCCACGGGTTACAGGTGACCGTCCACGCCGTGGGTGGCACGGCACCGTGTGATTGGGTCGAGCGGCTCGACGCCATCCTCACCGCTGTGGATCCGGAGTTGATCGTCTTCAGCTTCTCCGGAAACGCCTTCACCGAGTGCATGATGGACAGCCCCATCGGAACGGCCGGCTTCTACGACCGGTACGAACAGGCGGCCACGCAGCTGTCGGAGCGATCGGTCGTCGCGGGTGGCGAGGTCTGGTGGACCGAGGTCCTCCCCTTCGGTGGAGCAGAATCCGAACGCCAACACGGCGCCCTGAACGACGTGTTCTCGGATGGGCCCCACACCATGGGCCTGATCCCCACCCGGGCCCTCTTCGAGTCCGACACGGGCGGGTTCACCACCGAGGGGGAGTGCCGATTCCCGTGGGAGCCGTGCGCGTCGCTCAGGATCCGTGCCGATGACGGGGTCCACCTCGGCAGCGACCGATCGCCGTATGGGCCGCTTCGCTATGCCGTGTCGATCGTGGCCTTCGCCGACTGCTGGAGGGCGAACCGAGCCCAGGAGCGGGCGAGATGAGACGGGCGCGGCTCGTGTCGCCTTGGCGCTCCCCCTGGCCCGCCCTGGCCCTGGTCGCCCTCATGGCCTCGGCCGCCTGCTCCGATGACCCGGCGGGCCCGCCCACCACGACAGTACGGCCCGGGGGAACCGAACCGCCGGCTTCGATCGTGACGACGACCACTCCCTCGTCCTCGCTCACGACGTTGGCGACGGCGACCACCCTCCCGGCCGCGACGACGACCTACACGGTGGCCGACGGCCTGCCCACCAACGAAGTCCTGAGCGTCGATGTCAACGAGGACGGCACGGCTTGGGCAACCGTTCGGCAAGAGATCGCTCACGTGGGTGTCGTCCGCCTGGAAGGTGGACGTTGGGCCGCGCACGACCCCGCGGCCACCCTGGCGGGGGATGTCGAGTTGGCGGCCGGCCCCAACGGAACAGCCTGGGTGATCGGCACCGGGTTCGCCGGCCCGGTCGGATTGTGGGAGTTCGACGGCGACGACTGGATCGTTCATGCCGACTGCACCGAACAGGGCCTCGAGCGGGGCGATTGTCGACGGGATGTCACCGAGCCGACGAGTGGTGCCGTCGGCGGCGACGGTGACTTCTGGGCGCAGGGGTTCTACAGCGAGGGCGAGGTGTACGACTGCGGCTTCCTGCGTCGCGAAGGCGACGGTTGGGCCACCTTCGGCCCGCCCGAGGGCGGCACCGAGGGCTGGTCCGGCTTCTGCCCGGGATCGGACTTCGCGCCTGATGGCCATCCGCACGCGCTGCGGGCCGATGGCCTGTACCGGCTGGACGACAACGGTTGGACCAAGCTGGCCGATACGGGTGGCACACCCGAGTTCCGCGACCTGGGAGTGGCGGAGTGGGCCGTCGGCGCCAACGACGTCGTCTGGGTGATCAGGTTCGAGATCGCTGACCTTTCACTCGTCTGGGAACGCTTCGACGGCGAGACCTGGACGACGCTGCCGATCGGAATCGAAGGCCTCGGGGATCTGAACATCGATCGCGACTGCGTTCTCGAGGAGGACCCTTCCCTGGACCCCGCCGACCTCGACAGGATCCTCGACGATCCGATCGACCGCGCCTATTTCTTGAACTCGAGACTCGCCCCGCTGGCCGTGGACCCGGGGGGCGGAGTGTGGACCAGCATCCGATGCAGTGGGGCCCTACTCACCGATCCGGGCGACGGTTCGGTGGTCGAAACCCTCACGACCGCCGACGGGTTGCC
>JAOUEE010000097.1 GCA_029858875.1 Acidimicrobiia bacterium | reverse complement strand
CGATCACCGTCAGGCCCGAGGAGGGTCCCATGTCGCCTCCCCTCTCATCGGGTGGGCGCGCCGAACCGCTGGTCCGTTGTGTCTTGGCGCAGCTCGACGGCTTGGCCCAGGGACGTGGGGCCTCACTACTCTCGGTCCCCTGAGCAGGAGATCGATGCCCACATGAGCGAAGACACCGACCTGACCGAGTCCGAGGCCGATGCCTTTCGGGGGAAGTGCCGGGCCTTCCTCGAGGAGCACGCCACCGGGATTCCCTACCGCGGTCCCGACCCACGAGGCGATCAGTCCCTGGCCGCGGCGCGCACGTTCCAGAAGGCGCTGGCCGCCGCCGGCCTGGCCGGCCTCACCTATCCGGTCGAGTACGGCGGCCAGGGGCTCACCAAGGCCCACGAGCGGATCTACCGGGAGGAGTACGCCAAGTTCCCCGACATGACCTTCCAGCTCACCATCACCCACGGCATGTGCCTGCCCATGCTCGCCGAGTACGGCTCGCCCGAGCACAAGGAGCGGTTCCTGGCCAAGAACATCTCGGCCGAGGAGCTGTGGTGCCAGATGTTCTCCGAGCCCGGCGCCGGTTCCGACGTGGCCAGCCTCCAGACCCGGGCCGAGCTCGACGGGGAGGAGTGGGTGATCAATGGCCAGAAGGTGTGGACCACGCTGGCCCATCAGTGCGACTACGGCATCGCCATCGCGCGCACCGACCCCACCCAACCCAAGCACGCCGGCATCTCCATGTTCATCCTCGACATGCGGGCGCCCGGCGTCGAGATCAGGCCCATCCACCAGATCGACGGGGGGACCCACTTCAACGAGGTGTTCTTCACCGACGTGCGCATCCCCAAGGACTGGCTGATCGGCGACCTCAACAACGGCTGGAACCTGGCCACGTCCATGCTGATGTACGAGCGGGTGGCCATCGGTTCGGGCGCCACCAGCGGGGTCAGCACCACCTACGCCGACCGCCTGGTCGAGGAGGCCCGCAAGCTCGGTCGCACCGGCGAGCCGGTACTGCGCCAGAAGCTCATGCGGCTCTACAGCGAGGAATTCGCCAAGAGCCTGGTGTCGATGCGCACCCGGGCCGAGCTCCAGGCCGGCAAGACCCCCGGACCGGGCGGCTCGCTCGGCAAGCTCCACGGTGCCCGCATCTCCCGGTTGATGCGCGACCTCACCATCGAGGTCGTCGGGCTGGAGACCGATGCGTGGGTGGAGGGCGACAAGGGAGAGCAGTGGGGCAAGAGCATCCTGGCCAGCTTCCAGGCCTCCATCGCCGGTGGCACCGATGAGATCCAGAAGAACATCATCGGCGACCGTGTGCTGGGTCTGCCTCGCGACATCAGCGTCGACAAGGGCGTCGCCTTCAACGAGCTCAAGGTGGGCACCCAGGGCTGAGCGCTGGTGCCAACCGGGACACGGGGTCAGAGCCTGTCACCGGTTGGGCCAGAGATCGGCGACGGCGGCCAGGGCGCGTTGGGCGTTGAGTCGCAGCATCTCGCGACCGCGAGCGTTGCCCGCGTCCACGGCCACGGCGGCGGTGATGGGGTTGGGCAGGTTCATGATGTGGGCCCGTCGATAGTCGTCCCAGCAGGCCGACAGCGGATAGTCGACGACGCCGGCGGCCGCCAGGCGGGCGTGGTAGCGCTCGAGCAATGGACGCTCGTGGCGCCGGCGGAACTCGGTCTCGGCACTCCCGGCCAGCAGGAAGGCCAGGTCGTAGGGGCCCCGGCCCCGGGCCGTGAGTTGCCAGTCGATGGCGGCCGCCTCTCCCGTGGGGGAGAACAACAGGTTGTCGAGGCGGAAGTCCCCGTGCACCGCCGTGATGGGCTCGTCGGCGAAGGACCGGCACACCTCGTCGAAGTGGGTCATGGCCGCTTCGGCCGCGTCACGCCGGGCGGGTGGGGTGTCCCGGCCCGGTCCGGCGAGGAAGTCGGGCCACATCATCTCGAACAACTCGCCGTAGCCGTTGATGCGCGGATCGTCGGGACCGGGCATCCACGTCAGGTCGCGGAGCTCGGCTCGGTTCCAGAACGTCGCGTGCAGTTCGGCGGCCAGATCGACGGCGGCCTGCGCCTGCGGTTCGGTGATGCCCCGCACCTGATCTCCGGCCCGATGCTCGGCCAGATCCTCGAGCACCAGGCAGGGACGGTCGTTCACCAGCTGGTTGTACAGGCAACGAGGAGTGGCGATGGTGGCCTGCTCGAGCAGGTCCCGGTACGCCCCCCACTCCCGCTCGAAGTAGCCGAAGTGCAGGGCCACGGCGGCGTTGGTGGCCGAGCCCAGCTTGACGATCACCGACCGGGGGCCGTCGATGCTGCCCAACCTGACCCGATGCACCTCGCCGAGCAGGCCCACGCCCTCTCCGATCGGCTCGAGCCGGTCGATGGTGATGTCGATCCCCAGCGCCGCCGACAGCCAGTCGGCGTCGCACTCGTCGATGGAGGAGATGGGTTCGACCACGGCACGAGGTTACGAGGCCGGCGCCCCGCCGTACGATGAGGTGGTGATGCTCATCCTCTTCCTGGCGTTCGTGGTGCTGCCGGTGCTCGAGGTGTACGTGATCGTGCAGGTGGCCGGTGGCATCGGCTGGCCCGAGGCCATCGCCCTCGTCATCCTCGTCAGTCTCGCCGGTGCGGTGTTGGTGCGGATGCAGGGATTCGCCATCTGGAATCGCTTCCAGGCCCAGCTGGCCGAGGGGAAGATGCCCAGCAACGAGCTGGTCGACGGAGGCCTCGTGCTGGTGGCGGCCACCCTCATGCTCACGCCCGGGTTCCTCACCGATGCGGTCGGTCTGTTCCTGCTCGTCCCTCCGACGAGGGCGCTGGTGCGTCGCCCGGTGCTGCATCGCATTCGCCGGCGGGCCGAGAACCATCAGGCCTATCGGGTGTGGACGGGCGGCTTCGGATCCCCGACCGGTTGGGGGCCCGTGGTCGACACCGATGGGCAACCCACCCGCCGCCCGCCGGGCGACGACCCGGTCGATGGCGATCCGGCACCCGAACTCGACCGTTGATCGTTCCTCGGCCGGCGGCCACGGTGGCGCTGCTGCGCGACGGGCACCACGGACTCGAGACGTACCTGCTCCAACGCAACCCCGCCCTGGAGTTCGTGCCGGGGGCCTCGGTCTTTCCCGGTGGCGCCGTCGATGACGGCGACCTGGGAGCCGAATGGTGGGGGCGCTGTGACGGGCCCAGCGACACGGTGGCCGCTGCCGAGCTCGGTGTCCAGCGTGGCGGTCTGGGGTATCGGGTGGCCGCGGTCCGCGAGTGTTTCGAGGAGGTCGGCGTGTTGTTGGGCGGACCACCCGGTATCGACCGGCACCGGCCGCTGGCATCGGTGTGTGACGACGACGGCGTTCGCCTGGCCACCGCCGATCTCCGATACTTCGGCCACTGGATCACGCCGGAAGGCGCACCCCGTCGCTATGACACCCGGTTCTTCTTCGCCGTGTGTCCGGCCGATCACGAGCCCGAGCCCGACAACGACGAGGCGCTCGACGGGCACTGGATCGCCCCCGACCAGGCGCTGGCCGAGGCCGAGGACGGTCGACGCGACCTCATCCTGCCCACGGCGCGCACCCTGGAGGCCCTCCACCGACTGGGTGCGGTGGAGGCCGTGTTGGCCGCGGTGCCCCGGGCCACGTCACCGATCCGCCGTCGGCTGATCGATGACCACGGCGGGGCCAGGGTCCCGTTGCCGCACGACGACTGAGGATCACCCAACTCCACGGGCGTTCTCTCTAGTGTTTGCGCCAGACGCACATCCCCGTGGAGATCCAATGAAGAAGTTGCTCGCCTCACTCAGCAGTCTGGCGCTGGTCTCGTTCCTGTTCGCCGGCCCGGCCAGCGCCCAGGATGACCCCACCCTCACCGTCAGCCCGGACACGGTCGACGCTGCTGGGGAGGCGGAGCTCACGGTCAGTGGAGCCGGGTTCACACCCCTGCTCGACCTGTTCGTGCTGTCGTGCGTCGCCCCTGGCGGCGACCTGGCCGCCATCAATGGCCAGGAGGACTGCGACGTGCAGAACCTCACCCCGGTCACGGCCGAGGACGACGGCACATTCGAGGTGACCGTCACCTACGACATCGTCGAGAACTTCGCGGTGCTGGCCGGCGACTCGGCCCAGACCGAATCGGCCGGGGCGCTCGTCGCCATCAGCGGGAGCGGTGGCGAGGATGAAGCCACCACCACGACCGCCAGCCCCACCACGACGGCCGCGCCCGACGATGGTGGTGGCGATGCCGCCGATGAGGCGACCGACACCGTCGACGGTGAGATGCCCAACACCGGTGCCGAGAGCAACGTGTTGATCGGCGGCGCGCTGGCCCTGGCCGCGGCCGGCGTGCTGGCCACCCGGGGCGGACAGCTCCTCGGTCGCCGCTGACCCACCACCGTCAACTGGTGGCGGGATGACGCGCCGGGCGCGCCGCGACATGGCTGGTCCGGGCGGGAATCAGGCCGAGGCGTCGTACTCGTCGAGCGCGGCCGCCACCGCGTCGAGCATGCGGGCGCTGCACCCGGCCATCTCCACGGGGGGCACCGCCTCCTCGACGATGGTCGACACCAGGTCACGGAAGGCCTCGGCCGCTGCTCCCTCGCCCAGCACCACGGGTTGGCCCTCGTCGCCGCCTTCGGCCACGGCGGCCTCTATCGGAATTCGACCCAGCAGGGGAACGCCGGCCTCGGCGGCCAGCTCGGCTCCGCCACCGGTGCCGAAGATCGGGTAGCTGGCACCGTCGGGGGTCACGAACTCGGTCATGTTCTCGACGACGCCGGCGATGCGCAGGTAGTTGTTGCGGCCCATGTTGGCCACTCGCACGGCCACCTTCTGGGCGGCGCGGGCCGGGGTCGTGACGATGAGCATCTCGGCGCGGGGCAGCATCTTGGCCAGACCCATCTGCACGTCCCCGGTGCCCGGGGGCATGTCGATCACCAGGTAGTCGAGGTCGCCCCACCGCACATCCTGGAGGAAGTGCTGCACGGCCCGGTTGAGCATCAGCCCCCGCCACATGAGGGCCGTCTCCTCCTTCTCGACCAGGTAGCCCATGGACACGATCTCGAGGTGCCCATCGCCGATGTCGCGACGCAGGGGCAGGATCTTCTTGTCCTTGGACTCGAGGTGGCCGTCGACTCCGAGCATGCGCGGGACCGAGAATCCCCAGATGTCGGCATCGATGACGCCCACGGCGAATCCTCGGGCGGCCAACCCGGCGGCCAGGTTGACGCTCACCGACGACTTGCCCACACCCCCCTTGCCCGACGCCACCATCAGCACCTTGGTGGTGGCCGGCACCGTCGTGTCGGGGGCGGTCTCGGCGACGTTGAACCGAGCCTTGGCCATGGCCGCGGCCTTCTCGGGCTGGGTGAGCACCGTCCAGTCGATGGTGACCGCACCCACGCCGGGCAGGTTCTCGATCCGGGCGATGACATCCTTCTTGATCTGGGCCCGCAGCGGGCACCCGACCGTGGTGAGAGCGATGGTGACTTCGACGTCACCGTCGTCGCTGATGTCCACCGCTTTGGCCATCCCCAGCTCCACGATGTCGGAGCCGAGCTCGGGGTCGATCACGCCACGGAGCAGGCCGAAGATGTCATCGGCGGTGGGGTGCTGCGCCATGGCGGTCATTGTACGGTGGTCAACCAGCGACTTCGGGACCTTGTTCCCTTGCCAACGGCGGGAATATGTTGCTCTGGTCTGTTGGTTCACAGTGTCGGTACACTGGAGTATGTCGCCGAAAGCCCAGGAGGCCTGACTTGATCGCACTGAGTGACACCGCCACCACCAAGGTCGCAGAGCTGATGACTGCCGAGGGCGAAGAGGGGCTCGCGCTCCGGGTTGCCGTCATGCCGGGCGGCTGTTCCGGGTACAGCTACGACATGTACTTCGACACCGACATCGCCGACGACGACATCAAGCAGTCCTACGGCGACATCACTGTCGTGGTCGATCCGGCCAGCGCCCAGCTGCTCAATGGCGCGACGCTCGATTACAAGGACGGGCTCAACGAGGCCGGGTTCGCCATCAACAACCCCAACGCCACTCGAACCTGCGGGTGCGGTTCTTCGTTCAGCTGACCCACCAGCTCCACGACCAGCGCCGGGCCTTCGGGTCCGGCGTTCGTCGTTTTCGGCCGGGGCCGAGACGCGGCCCGGGATCAGACCGCGGCCATTGCGCTGCGGATGTCGTCGCTGCTCATCGCCCAGTTCCGCTCGGCCACGACGAGACCACTGGCGTCGGTGACCCACAGCGCGGGCTCCCACTGCATCTCGAATTGGAGGGGAAGAGGGGCGAGCGGGATGTTCCCGTCGGTCGGGGCCTCGGTGTAGACCTCGGCGTGGACCACGGTGATGTCGGCGAAGTCGGGGGCGATGCTCATCATCAGATCGACCGACGGTCCGCAGGTGTCGGTCTGGCAGAACGCGGGCGTGGCCAGCAACAGCGCGACGGGCCCGGCGGCCAGCGCCTCCTCGAGAGTCACGTCGTGGAAGGGGCACGGTTCGGGCTCGCGGGTGCAGATCCGCTCGAAGTCCATCGTGTCGGTGGTGGTGGGGGTGGGCGCCACGGGCAGGACGTCACCCAGGTGCGGGCTCACGAGGGTGTCGGCCGGGTTGACCACCAGCCAGGCCGGGGCCTCGGGCGCGTAGCTCGATACGACCGCGTACATGCCGGCCTGCTCGGGCGTGAACACCACCGGGTAATAGGGCGTGAACTCGCCCTTGGCTCGAGCGGTCACCGTCTGCTCGGACACCACCTGGCCGTCGAACTGCACCACCACGTCCATGGTGTCGGGCGCGTCCTCGCCCAGGGGCCGGCCAGCCTGCTCGCTGTCGGCCGGTGAGTTGGCGGTGAAAGGGGCCCGTGCCTCGACCCCTTCTTCGAAGCCCGATGTGACCCCCCGCAGGCCGTCGGGGAACCGGACGCCCAATGTCGGGGAGCCGGCGTCGACCAGCGGTGGGGTGCCGTCGGCCGGGAAGGTGATCGGCGTGGTGAGGTCGGCGCCGGAGCCGCCGTTCTCGTCACTGCCGCAGGCGGTGAGTACGGCGAATCCGGCGGATCCGGCGAGAAACGAGCGTCGGGACAGAGGGCTGCGCATCCCTGCAACGTAACCTCTCGGCGGTGAGCACTGAGAGCGGGGCGACCTTCGAACTGGTGGTGAACGGCGCGGGCCGGACGGTGGTCGATGACGGTCGGTCGCTTCTCGACGTCCTGCGCGACGATGTCCACGCCCGGTCGGTGAAGGACGGGTGCAGTCCTCAGGGCCAGTGCGGGTGCTGCACGGTGTTGGTGGACGGTCAGCCCCGGGTGTCGTGTGTGACGCCGGCTCGACGGGTGCAGGGACGGACGGTCACCACGTTGGAAGGTGTGGATGCGGGGTTGCGGGAACGGTGGGCCACGGCTCTCACCGACAGCGGCGGGAGCCAGTGCGGGTTCTGCACGCCGGGCATCATCTGTCGGCTGGTCGGATTGGCCGACAAGGGCGGGGACCTGGCCGACTCATCCGTGGTCGGGCGTGCGCTGCAGGCTCACTTGTGTCGGTGCACCGGCTGGCAGACCATCGTCGAGGGGGCGGCCATCGTGGCCGGCGAAGCACCGGCGAGCACGGCCCCGCCTCGAACCGGTGCCACCCGGCGGGCCGAGATGGAGGGTCGCACACCACAGCTGGTGGGAGCCGAGATCGCCCTCGGCGCGGCCGGGTTCGCCGACGATACGGCACCGGTCGACGCGCTGGTGGCGGTGTCAGACGGTGCGGGCGGCTGGGCGGTGGCCCCCTCGTTGGCCGAGGCCCGTCGGGCCGTCGCCAAGGTGCAGGGTCGGCGGACCACTGCCTCGGTGACCCCGCCGCTGGAGCTGCCGGCCGGCCCGTGGGTCCGGACCCTGCGCACGTCGTGGGCGGAGCCCGGGTACCTGGAGACCGACGCATCATGGTGCCTCCCCGGCGGGGAGCCCGCTTCGCCGCTGGCCAACGGCGGCGCCTTCGGCGCCAAGCAGGCGTCGGTGGTGGGTGACATCTCGCGCCGTCTGGCCGACGAGCACGGTCAGGCGGTCCGCGTGCTGTTGTCGCGGGAGGACACGGTGCGGATGGGGCCCAAGCGCCCGCCGGTGGCCGCCGGCATCGGTGTCGACGGCACCGGCACCATCCGCGTCGCCCGGACACCGGGCATCGCCGACGCCATTCACCTGGCCGGTCCCGAGCTGCGGGTGGAGGAGGTCGATCTGCCGGGACCGCCGACCTCCGCGACCATCCGGTCTGCCGGCTGGGCCGAAGCCATCGTCCTGCTGGCCGGGCTGCGCGGTGAGGTCGGTCAGGTCGTGCACCCCGAGGGTGGGCGGGCCTCGGCCGCGGTGGTCGACGGCGTCATCCGGGTGGAGGTGAGCTGTGGCGAGGTGCTCGACGAGATCGTCTTGCGCTCCTACTGCATCGGCGCCACCCACATGGCCTACAGCTGGGTCACCTCCGAGGGGCTGGCCGTCGCCGGCGACGGCACCATCGGTGACCTCACCATCCGGTCGTTCGGCATCGTCCGCGCCATCGACACCCCGCCCATCGAGGTGACCGTCACCGACGACGCCGGGCCGCCGGTCAACGGCTCCGATGCCGTGTTCGCCGCCGTGGCCGCCGCCACCTGGCTGGACCGCGGCTGCCCCCAGGACTGGCCCACCGGCTGATCGCTGGCCGGCGGTGGCGGTGGCGGTGCAGTATGGGTGCCTCGGAGGTCAGACATGACGAAGCCCCTCGGTCCGTATACCCCCATCGTGCGATCCGGTGAGCTGCTGTTCGTTTCGGGCCAGGTGGGTTTGCGCGGCGGGGCGTTGGTCGATGGCGGAGTCGCCGAACAGGCCGAGCAGGCGTTGTCCAACCTGGCCGAGCTGCTCCGGTCCGAGGGCGCGACCATGAGCGATGTCGTGAAGACCACCGTGTTCCTCGTCGACATGGCCGACTACGGCGCCATGAACGAGGTGTACGTGGCCGCCTTCGGTGATCACCGACCGGCCCGGTCGGCGGTGGCGGTGGCCCAGCTGCCCATCGGGGCGCGGGTCGAGATCGAGGCCATCGCCCGAGGTTGAGCGGTGCCTAGTCGGCCGGGGGACCGTCGTACGGGTTGAAGTTGGCCATCTCCAACAGCACCGAGTCCGGGTGCTCGGCATCGACCGCCGCTTTGGTGAACGACCCGAGGATGGCGGCGAGCACGGCCATGCTCATGAGCATGACGATGGGGAAGATCAGCAACACGATGATCATGATCACTGCGCCTTCCATGCTGCAACCCTAGCGGTGAGCGGTCGGAGCCGGTTACCGGTCAGGCCGACTGGAGCTCGTCGGTGATGGCAAAGGCGTCGTATTCCTCGCTGGTGTCCACCCAGTCCTCGTACTGGATGACGTTGATCTCGCCGAACTTCTGACGGAGCCAGCCGTCGGCGGCGTCGAGCAGACCCAGCTTCTTGCAGTTGGGCACGATCTTGGTGAACAGCAGGTGCTGGAACTCCTGGTTGTCCGGGCTGGCGAACAACCGCGGGGCGATGATCCGGGTGTCGACCCCCTGGCGCTCCCACACCTCTTGTTGGAGGAAGCGATCACGCATGCGCAGGGCCGCCTCGAACGCGAACTCCTGGCGCTCGCGGATCTCGGCCGCGGTGAAGCCGTCGTAGACCTCCTGCAGCGACAGCACACCGAAGGCGACGTGGCGGGCCTCGTCGCTCATGACGTACCGCAGCAGCTTCTTCAGCAGCGGCTCGGTGGTCATCTGGTGCATGAAGACGAAAGCGGCCAGGGCCAGGCCCTCGACCATGATCTGCATGCCCAGGTAGGTCATGTCCCAGCGACTGTCGTTGATGATGTCGTCGAGCAGCAGCCGCAGATGGGCGTTGACCGGGTAGCTGTTCTCCAGCTTGGTGTCGAGGTACTTGGCGAACACCTCCACGTGGCGGGCCTCGTCCATCACCTGCGTGCTGGCGTACAGCTTGGCGTCGTAGAACGGCACCGTCTCCACGATCTTGGCCGTGGCCAGCAGGGCGCCCTGTTCACCGTGCAGGAACTGCGACAGCGCCCAGGCCGAGGACTCCATGCCGAAGTTGATCCACTCGTCCTTCTCCCACTTCTCGGCACCGGTGCCGGTGAGGTCGACGGGCTGGGGGATGTCCTTGTCGCGCTCGTAGATCTCGGTGGAGATCTGGAGCGGATCCACGTCGATGCTCCAGTCCAGATCGGTCTCGGCGTTCCACTGCGACGTCTTGGCCTTCTCGTACAGCTTCTCGAGCTTGGGCCGTTCACCCTTGTGGTAGTTCCACGTGAAGATGGCGTCGGAGTTGTCGGCCACCACGTGTTCGACCTCGTCGACATCGGTGTTGGTGATCGCCAGGATGGCGTCGATGTCGTTCGGATCGGTTCGACCGATGATCTCTTCGACCGTGGCCATGTGTGCCCCCTGCTGCTGATGTCGGCGAACAGGCGCCAAGTTACCGAAGGGTCGCTTGGATGTTAAGCCCCGCTCATGTGGTCACTTGACACATCGGCGCCGTGCGACCCGTTCTGAGAGGCTCGCCTCGCCCGGGTTCAGGGGGTCCAGCGGGACTGACCGAATCGGTAACCCACCGACCGGACCGTCTGGATGAGGCCGGCGTGTTCCTCGCCGAGCTTGGCCCGCAGCCGCCGGACGTGGACGTCGACCGTGCGCGCCCCGCCGTAGTAGTCGTAGCCCCACACCCGGTTGAGCAGGGTCTCGCGAGTGAACACCTTGCCGGGGTGCGACGCCAGGAACTTCAGCAGCTCGTACTCCATGTACGTGAGATCGAGGGGTCGATTGTCGACCGCGGCCTGGTAGGTCTCGAGATTGAGGATCAGCTCGCCGTACTCCACCAGGTCGGGACGGACCTCCTGTTGGCCGGCCTGCCAGAAGCGATGGCGCAGGCGGGCTTCGAGCTCGCGGGGGTGGAAGGGCGTGAGACAGAAGTCGTCGAACAGCTCGTCGCGGTGCTCCAGATCGTCCAACTGGCCGCCGCCGATCAGCAGGAGGATCGGTTCCAGCGGCACGTCGCGCTTGCGCAGGGCCCGGCAGACGGCGAACGCGCCCGTCGCGTCCTCGTCGGCCACCACGATGGCCCCGGCCCAACCGCCGTCGGGCTCGTCGGAGCGGGCCTCGGCCTCGTCGGCGACGGCCTTCCACACCCAGCCCGAGAGATCCAAGCACTGGGCCAGCTCGGGGGGAGCGGGAGCGGGGTAGACGAGAACGGGTTCCATCGGCGGCGTCATCAACCGCGCAGGTAGCGGTCGAGCTCCCACTGTGTCACCTGCGTCTGGTATTCGCCCCACTCACGGCGCTTGTTGCGCAGAAACCACTCGAAGATGTGCTCGCCCAGCGCGTGACGCACCAGCTCGCTGCTCTCCATCTCGTCGAGCGACTCGTCGAGCGAAGACGGCAGATCGCCGATTCCGGCGGCGCGGCGCGCGTCGGCATCCATTTCGAACAGGTTGCCGGTGGCCGCCGGCGCGAGGTCGTAGCCTTCTTCGATGCCCTTCAGCCCGGCGGCCAGGATCACCGAGAAGCCCAGATAGGGGTTGCACGCCGGGTCGATGGCCCGGTACTCCACCCGAGTGGAGTCGGCCTTGTCGCGCTTGTGGATGGGCACCCGCACCAACGCCGAGCGGTTGTTGCGAGCCCACGAGATGTACTGCGGGGCCTCGTAGCCCTCGGCCAGTCGCTTGTAGCTGTTGACCAACTGGTTGGTGACCGCGGTGATCTCACGGGCATGGTGCAAGAGGCCGGCGATGAAG
Source organism: Acidimicrobiia bacterium (assembly GCA_029858875.1). Taxonomy (GTDB): domain Bacteria; phylum Actinomycetota; class Acidimicrobiia; order Acidimicrobiales; family SHLQ01; genus JAOUEE01. The sequence continues at coordinate 261 of JAOUEE010000097.1, read as the reverse complement.
GCCTTGGCCGTCTTGGACAAGCCGTGCTCGTCGCCGGCGTCGGCGAAGGCATTGACGTCGTGCTCGAACAGCGAGAAGTGGGTGTGCATGCCCGAGCCCTGCTGGCCGTTGAGCGGCTTGGGCATGAAGGTGGCAAAGACGCCCCGTTCCATGGCGATCTTCTTGACGACCAACCGCAACGTCATGATGTTGTCGGCCATGTCGAGGGCCTCGGTGTAGCGGAGGTCGATCTCGTGCTGGCTGGGGCTGTCCTCGTGGAAC
>JAOUEE010000096.1 GCA_029858875.1 Acidimicrobiia bacterium | reverse complement strand
CCCGATGCCCTGCGTGAGAAGTACCGGCACGAACGCGACAAGCGCATCCGGGTCGACGGCAACGAGCAGTACGTCGAGGTCAGCGGTCGGTTCGCCCGCTACGTCACCGACCCCTACGTCGACGAGATCATCGAGCGCGAGCCTCGCACCGACGAGGTGGACGTGGTGGTGATCGGCGGCGGGTTCGGCGGCCTGCTCACCGGCGCCCGCCTGCGCGAGGCCGGCGTCGGCGACATCCTCCTCATCGAGAAGGGCGGCGACTTCGGCGGCACCTGGTATTGGAACCGTTACCCGGGCGCCATGTGCGACGTCGAGTCGTACGTCTACCTCCCGCTGCTCGAAGAGCTCGACTACGTCCCCCGCGAGAAGTACGCCCACGCGGCCGAGATCCTGGCCCACAGCCGCGCCATCGGCCACCACTTCGACCTGTACGACAAGGCCCTGTTCCAGACCGAGGTAACCGACCTCACGTGGCACGAGGACGATGCCCGTTGGATCGTCACCACCAGTCGCGGCGACGCCGTGCGCGCCCGTTTCGTGGCCATGGCCAACGGCCCGCTGCACCGTCCCAAGCTGCCGGGCGTCGACGGCATCGCCGACTTCGCCGGTCACACGTTCCACACCAGCCGGTGGGACTACGACTACACCGGCGGCTCGCCCGATGGGGACCTCACGGAGCTGGGCGACAAACGTGTCGCCATCATCGGCACCGGCGCCACCGCGGTGCAGTGCGTGCCCCACCTGGGCGCGGCGGCCGAGCACCTGTACGTGTTCCAGCGGACGCCGTCCTCGATCGACGTGCGAGCCAACCGCCCGACCGACCCCAGCTGGGCGGCCGGGCTGGAGCCGGGATGGCACCGCCATCGCATGGACAACTTCAACGCGCTGGTCAGCGGTGTGCCCCAGCCCGAGGACCTGGTCGACGACGGCTGGACCGACATCATCGGCAAGATGCTGGTGCGGATGATGCGGGGCGACGGCGACCTCTCACCGGCGGCGATCGCCGCCACCCTGGAGTTGGCCGACTTCGAGAAGATGAACGAGATCCGGGCCCGGGTCGACGAGCTGGTCGCCGAACCCGACGTGGCCGAGGCCCTCAAGCCGTTCTACCGGCAGTTCTGCAAGCGACCCTGCTTCCACGACGAGTACCTCCAGACCTACAACCGCCCCAACGTCACGCTGGTCGACACCAACGGCAAGGGTGTCGACCGCATCACCGACCGGGGCATCGTGGCCAACGGCCGGGAGTACCCCGTCGACTGCATCATCTTCGCCACCGGCTTCGAGGTGGGAACGGGCTACACCCGTCGGGCCGGCTACGAGGTCACCGGTCGCCGCGGGGTGACCCTCAGCCAGAAATGGGCCGAGGGCGTGCGCACCCTGCACGGGATGCACAGTCACGGGTTCCCGAACTGCTTCGTCCTCAGCCAGACCCAGGGCGGCTTCACGGTGAACTACCCGCACATGCTCAACGAGCTGGCCATCCACCTCTCCACCATCATCGCTCACGCGCTCACGCGCGACATCCGCACGGTGGAAGCCGAGATCGACGCCGAAGACGCCTGGGTGCAGACCATCCTCGACCGGGCGCGCGACGCCGGATCGTTCTTCGAGGACTGCACCCCCGGCTACTACAACAACGAGGGCAAGCCCGGCGAGCGCAGCGCCCAGAACGGGTCCTACGGTGGCGGCGCCATCGCCTTCTTCGAGATCCTGTCGCAGTGGCGAGCCGCCGGGACCTTCGAGGGACTCGCGCTGGGCCACTGACCGTCGGCGGCGCATCAGGACGGCCGGGCCCGGAGGCCCGCTCGGTGGGCACGTGCCACTTCATCGGTTCACCGAGGCGACGGCGCGAGAGCGCGGTCACCGTGGGCGGAAGTCCCCCGGCGACCGGGCACGCGGCTCGTCAGGGAAGACCCAGCACTCCCGGGGTCGCGTCGGCCAGGCTGTCGAGCACCAGGTCGGCCCGACTGAAGTCCATCCCGGCGGTGACCGGGTTGGGCACCACCAGGCAGGCGAGCCCCGCATCCTTGGCCGCCGTGCACCCATGGTGAGAGTCCTCGATGGCCACCGCGTGGGCCGGCGGCACGCTCAGCTGGGCCACCGCCGCGAGGAACAGGTCGGGCCACGGCTTGGCGTTGACGACATGGTCGCGGGTCACCACGGCGACGAAGCGCCGGTGCAGGCCGCGCTCGCGGAGGTGGCGATCGACCCAGTCGAGCGGCGAGCTGGAAGCAACCGCCACCGGCACACCGGCTGCGGCGGCCCGATCGAGCAGCTCGACCACACCGGCCCGCACCGGCTGCTCGGCGATCATCCGGTGATGCGCCACTCGCCGGCGCTGCACCACCTCGTCGAGGTCGTAGTCCCGACCGAGGGCGTCGCGCAGCCACTGCGTCCAGTGCGGGTGATCGGCCCGGCCCACCACGTGGCGAAACTCGTCCAGCTCCAGCTCCAGTCCGTGGGCCCGGAACTCGTCGCGCACGGTGACGAACTCGGGCCATTCGGTGTCCACGATGGTGCCGTCGAAATCGAAGACCACCGCCGCCGCGGTCACGACCCGTCCCGGTGCCGACACAACACCTCCACCATGGCGTCGGTGGTGTGGGGATCGGCCTCGAGCACCTCCTCGATGCCCGAGTCGGTGATGGCCGCAGAGGTCACGGGGCCGATGCTGACCACGATCTGGTCCGTGGGCAACCCGATGGCGTCGACGTAGGCCCGATACGAGAGGGGTGAGGCGAACGTCACCACGTCGGCCGAGCGGGCCACGGCGGCCTGCTCGCCCGACACCGGCGCGGCGACGGTCCGGTAGGCCACCACCTCGGTGACGGCATGACCCTTGGCCCGCAGCCCGTCGGCCACCACGTCACGGGCCTCCTCTGGTCGCACCACCAGCACCGAGCTGGGCCCGGTCGGGAAGGCATCCACCAATCCCTCGGCCACGAACCGCTCCGGCACCAGCTGGACGGCCAGACCGAGCTCCAAGAGGACGCCCGCCGTGCGCGGCCCGACGGCGGCCACCCTCGGTGACGCGGCCCCCGTCTCGTCCAGCGCCGACCGCAGGCGCCGGGCACCGTTGGCCGAGGTGACGACCACCCAGTCGAACGGCGACCCCAGCAGCGCCGACCGCAGTGCCGCCCCGCCATCCTCGGGCGCCCCGATGGCCAGGGTGGGGACCACCAGCGGTTCGGCACCGACCGCGACGAGGGCAGAGACGAACGCGTCGGCTTGATCGGCCGGCCGGGTGACGACGACCGTCCAGCCGGCCAGCTGCTGGCTCACGAGAACCGGTGACCACCGCGCTCGAGCAGCCTGCGGGCCACGGCGGCGCCCACCTCGGCGCCCGCGCCGGTGAGCGTGTCCCGCAACAGCTCGGTGCCGTCGGTCGTTGCCAACATGCCGGTGACCCGCACGGACTCGCCATCGACCGCGGCCAGCGCGCCGGCTGGGATCTCACACCCTCCGCCCAGCTCGGCCAGGAAGGCTCGCTCGGCGTCGACCTGGCGCCGGGCCACGACGTCCTCGATCCGGTGCAGCAGATCGAGCGTGTGCTCGTCGTCGACACGGCACTCCACCGCCAGAGCCCCCTGGGCCACCTGGGGCAACATGACGTCGGTGGCCAACCGATCGCACACGGCGGGCGATTGGCCCAGCCGGTCGAGCGCGGCAGCGGCCACCACGATGGCGTCGAACCGGGGGGCCTTGGCCAGGCGGGTGCCGATGTTGCCGCGTAGCTCGGCGAAGGCCAGGTCGGGCCGAGCCCAGGCCAGCTGCGATCGGCGTCGGACCGAACCGGTGGCGACGGTGGCCTCGCGGGGCAGGGCGTCGAAGCGGCAGCCCACCAACGCGTCGCGGACATCGCCGCGTTCGGGTACAGCGGCGATGTGGAGGCCGTCGGTCGGGGTGGAAGGCAGGTCCTTGGCCGAATGCACGGCGATGTCGGCCCGGCCGTCGAGCACCGCGGCCTGCACCTCCTTCACGAACACGCCCTGCCCACCCAACCGGTGGATGGGCGAGGTCTGGTCACGATCGCCCGCGGTCACCACCAGAACGGGCTCGACCTCGAGCCCCGGATGGGCGGCGCCGAGGAGAGCGGCGACGCGATCGGTCTGCCAACGGGCCAGGGCGCTCGATCGAGTGGCCGCCCGCAGCGTGCTCACCGCGGCTCAGAGATCGAAGAGATCGCGCAGCGCCTCGGCCAGCCGATCACCACGGGCCGTACCGGCGGCGTCCTTCAGTCGCGATGTCGGCTCGTGCAGGAGCTTGCCCAGCAGGCCCTTGGTGATGGCCTCGACCACCTCCCGCGACTCCGGATCGAGACGGTCCAAGCGGGCGGCGAAGCGGCTCAGCTCGCGCTGACGGAGCAGCTCGCCTCGGGAGTGGAGTCCGGCGATGAGCGGCTCGACCTCACGGGCGGTGTTGAGATCGAGGTACCGCTCGGTCTCCTCGTCGATGATGTCGCGGACGGCTCGCACCTCGCGCCGGCGCTCCATCACACCGGCGTCGGCGAAGGAACGCAGATCGTCCATGTCGAGCAGCGTGACGCCGGCTAGGTCGGCCGCCGCCGGGTCGACGTCGCGAGGAACGGCGATGTCGACGATCATGAGCGGCCGGCCGTCGCGGGCCTGCATCACCCCGTCGAGCTCACTGTGCTCGACGATGAGTGAACTGGCGCCAGTGGAGGTGAGGAGCAGGTCGACCCCGCCGAGGTTCGTCTGGAGGTCGGCTGATGCCACGGGGGTACCCCCGATGCGGCCGGCCAGATCGACTGCGTTGGCCCATGTCCGGTTGGCCACGCGGATGTCGCTGACGCCCGCGCCCTGGAGTGACACTGCCATCCCCTCGGCCATGTCACCGGCGCCGATCAACAGGGCCGATCGGCCGACGAGCCCCGACAGGCGATCGGCCGCCATGGCCACTGCGGCCTGAGAGACACTGGTGATGTGCCGGGAGATCGACGTCTCGGTGCGAACCCGCTTGCCGGTCTCCACCGCGTGGCGGAAGAGCTGGGACAGCGACGAGCCAGTGGAACGCTCGGCCTGGGCCAGCTCCCACGCGGCGCGGACCTGGCCGAGGATCTCGGTCTCGCCCAGCACCGCCGAGTCGAGTCCGGACGCCACGCCGAACAGGTGCCGGGCGGCGTCGGCGTCGTAGTGCGAGTAGAGGTGATCGTTGAAGACCTCGGGGGCCAGTCCGGACATGTCGCCGAAGAAGTCACGGACGTCTTCGAACGCGCCGTGGAACTTCTCGGCCTGGACGTACACCTCGATGCGGTTGCACGTGGACAACAGCACGGCCTCGCTGATGTGCGGGCGCGAGAGCAGGTCGTGCAGCGCTTTGGCCCGCCCCTGCTCGGGGACGGACATGCGTTCGAGGAGGTCGAGGGCAGCCGTGCGGTGGTTCAGCCCGAGAACGACGACGGACATGAGGTCCTTGGTGGATGGAGGAGGTCGACTCGGTCCGAGCCGACCCGTGTTCGAAGTTTCGCCGTTCCATCATCGCAGAGACAACTTCGGTACACAGGGTCAAACGTCACGCCTGCGTCGGGGACGGGTGCGCGCCGTCCGAGCGGCCGGGCCGCGGTGCGGCGTGACGACCGGTGACGTCGGCGTCGATCAGTGATCGGCACCGGAGGTGCTGGCTCGGCGCTGTTGATAGAAACTCAGGATCTGCAGCTCGGTGGCCAGATCGACCTTCCGTACCGGCACGCCGTCGGGAAGCGTGACAACGGTGGGGGCGAAGTTGAGGACCGACTGCACACCCGCCTCGACCACACGCTCGGCCACTTCCTGGGCCACGGCGGCCGGGGTGGCGATGATGGCGATGGCGATGCCCCGCTCGGCGACCAGGCGGTCGAGGTCGTCGAGGTGGTCCACGAGGCGGCCGTCGATCTCGGATCCGACCTTGGCCGGGTCGACATCCACGAGAGCCGCCACCGGGAAGCCCCGTTCGGTGAATCCCCGGTAGTTGGCCAGCGCCTGTCCCAGGTTGCCCATCCCCACGATCACCACCGGCCAGTCGCTGGTGAGGCCCAGCGCCCGACTGACATGGAACAACAGGAACTCGACGTCGTAGCCCACGCCGCGTGTTCCATAGGAGCCGAGGTACGACAGGTCCTTGCGCACCTTGGCCGCGTTGACCCCGGCCATCTCGGCCAGCCGCTCCGACGACACGTTGGCGGTGGTCTGCTCATCGAGCTCGAGCAGGGCCCGGCGGTACAGCGGAAGACGAGCCACTGTGGCGTCGGGGATTCGCGGCGTCGATCCGGCCATGCTCGCGAGGGTACGACCATGTGCGCTTGTTCACGAACTCGGCGCAAGCGGGCAAGCGGTACCGGTCGGCCGTGGGTCAGACCGGGTCGGGAGCGGGTACGGACGGGGCCGGGCGCAGGGCCGCCACCGGCCACCACAGCCAGGACAGGATGCGGCGCGACTCGGTGGGAGTGAGGAAGGCGATGTACCCGATCGTGATGGCCCAGGCGAAGAACCCGAGTCGCATCGTGTACTGGAATCCGAAGTGCATGGTGAGCCCGGCCACGATGGCGATGCGTCGGGTACGGGGCACCCACAACAGGATCGACAGGAGCGCCTCGACCAGCAGGGTGTACCAGGTGAACACGGCGCCGACCACCAGGTTCTCGCGCACGAAGTCCGGCACCCAGAAGCGCTGGAAGTCCTCCAGCCCCAGCGCGTACAACGAAGCCGTGCCGTCCCACCAACGCCCGCCGCTCACCTTCCCGATCACCGACGCCGGGTAGATGACGGTGATCTGGATCTGGACCAGGCGCAGCACCCAGTGGGGCCCGGCGGGGAAGGACCGGTCCCGGCCGCCGGCGCCCACCGACAAGAACGCGGCGGGCGTCACCAGGGCGAAGATCCCGAAGTACAGCGCCCAGGCCCGCAGGAGATCGTCTCCCGCGTTCCACACCCCGGTGTTGTCGAGCCACAACGACATCACGCAGAACCACACGAGGGGGGCGGCCAACCGCACCAGGCGTCCGGCGATGACGAGCAGGGAGGTGACCAGTCCCGTCGCCCAGAGGGCCCAGATGGCCGCGTCGGCCTCGACCCACTTGAGGAGTCCGATGCGTTCGCCGCCGTAGGTCTGGCCCGGCCGCAGGCCCTGCGAACCGAAGAACGACTCCAGGTCCCAGCTGAGGCTCACGAACCAGCACAGCAGTGCCACACCGAGGGAGATGCGGAACAACGTGAGGGTCGACACCGGACGAGGCTCGAACCAGAATCGGTTCCAGGTCACCGGGGCACCTCGTCGTAGCGGTACGTGCGATCGAAGTCATTCACGTTGACGGTCCCGGGGACGCCGGCCTCCTCCATGCGTTTCCAGTGCCGTACCAGTTGGACCTCGACGACGATGTTTTCGGGTCGGCTCATCCGGCGGGCGATCCAGTCGGCCGTCGGCTTCCACAAGCCGCTGTTCTCCTCGAGCCGGATGCGCCGCTCCCACTTCCGCCAGCGGTACTCACGCAGCGCGCCGACGAAGGGCTCACCATCGGGGAACTCGAAGCGAGCCGTGGAGCCATCCTCGAAGGTGATGTCGGCGGTCACGGCGATGGAGGTACTGGAGGGGTTCGGAGCGAACACCTCCCAGCCCTGATTGAGTGCCAGCCGGTCGACCAGGGGCGCGAGCTGGGCCCGTGTCTCGTCGCGGACCTCGTAGCCGAACACGGACCGGGGCAGATTCCACGCGACCAACACGACGACCAGGGCGACGATCAGGCCCGTGAGGGCCGCCCGGCCCACTCGACGTTCGTACCAGAATCCCAACCCGGCGAACGGCGAGTCGTCGGTGGGGCCGACGTCGGCGGCATCTGCCGTTGACCGGTCCGGGCCGGCGGGCGGGTGGTACCCGCCGGCCGGGAGGAGCGGCTCCTGGTCGGTCACGGACGCATGCTAGGAGCCCCACCCACCGCGCGGGGCGCATCGACGACGGGTCAGGGACTGAGCTCGCGATAGAGGATCTTGCCCGCGTCGTTGCGCGGGATGCGGTCCACGAAGCTGACCTTGACCGGGCATTTGTACCCGGCCACCTGACTGGCGCAGAACTGGATGATGTCGTCCTCGTCGGCGTTGGTGCCGCCGGACAGCACGACGAACGCTCGCACCGCCTCTCCCGTGTGGGGATTGGGCGTACCGATCACGGCGGCATCGGCCACGGCCGGGTGGCGGACCAGGACCGACTCCACCTCGGCCGGGTACACATTGAAGCCGGACACGATGATGAGGTCCTTGGCCCGGTCCACCAGGAACAGGAACCCGTCATCGTCGACGACGGCGATGTCGCCGGTGTGCAGCCAGCCGTCGTCGTCGAGCGCAGCCGCGGTGGCTTCGGGCTCCTCCCAGTAGCCGAGGAAGACGTTGGGGCCCCGAACCCAGAGCTCGCCGTCGTCGCCGATCAGGACGTCGGAGCCATCGCGGTCGACCAGTCGGACCTCCAACCCCGGCACCGGCCGACCGATCGAGGTGGTCGGCGCGCCCTGACCGCCCGCCACCGTGACCGCGGGCGACGCCTCGGTGAGACCGTAGCCCTGGGTGAGCTCGAGCCCCAGACGATCGCGCACCAGATCGATCACGAAGCGGGACAACTTGGCCGCGCCCGAGACCGGTAGGCGCAGACTGACGAACGCCTCGGGACTGGCGTCGGGGAGCGACGCCAACGCGCTCCACATGACCGGGGGGCCGGCCATCGAGGTGACCTTGCGCTGCTCGATGGTCTCCAGCGCTGCGGCCGGATCGAAGCGCTCGGCCAGCACCAATGTGGATCCGTTGCGCAGGGCCATCCCCAACACGCTGTTCAGACCGAACACGTGGAACAGCGGCACGACGGCGAGCACGACGTCGTCGGGCTGCGGCTGGCGATCCGACGCCTGCTGCATCTGGCGATGGTTCACCTCCAGGTTGTGGTGGGTGAGCATGGCCGCCTTGGGCAGCCCAGCGGTCCCGCTGGTGAAGATGAGGGCGGCCAGGTCGTCGGGGTCGCGATCGACCATCGCGACCGGCACCGCGGTGACGAGGTGCTCGAACAACAGGGCGTCGTCGAAGCCCGAGCCGCAGCCGACGACACACTCCAGGCCCTCGACGGCCCCGCGGTCCAGGTCGGCGAACGACCGCCGACCGGCGGGGCCGACGATGGCGACCCGCGGGCGCACGACGCACAGCTCACGTTCGATCTCGGGCGTGGGCGACAGGGGGTTCATCGGCACCGCCACGGCGCCGACCCCGAGCACGGCCAGGTAACTGACCACGAAGAAGTGGTTGTTGGCGCAGACGATGGCCACCCGATCACCGGGCTGCACCCCCTCGCCCACCAGCCCGCCCCGCAGTCGCGACACCTGGTCGCGCAGCTCCGCGTAGGTGATGGGCTGGCCGCGACTGATGATCGCCACCTTGTCGTCGGGATGCGCGTCGATGATCGAAGCCAGGTTCATGCGGCGACCAGTGTCGACCAACCGAGGCGTCATCGACAACCACAACAGGTCGATCGACCCACGACGTGAGCCCGCGGGCCCATTGTCGACCCCCAGGACGGGTCGTCGCTCAAGACCCCCGGAGACCGCGTCGATGCACCGGACGCATGAAGAAGTTGCTCCTCAGCGCGCTCGTCGCCGTGACCCTCGCCCTCCTGCCCACGGTGTCTCCGGTCGCGCCGGCCGGCGCCCAGGCCGGTGAAGAGGCCTCGTTCATCACCGCGCTCAACCAGACCCGGGCGGCGGCCGGGTTGCCGGCCCTGATCGTCCACGACGAGCTGACCGCGCTGAGCCGGTCGTGGGCCCAGACGATGGCCGATGCCGGCGAGATCTTCCACGCCGACCCCATCAGCGCCGGTCTGAGCGCACCCTGGCTGAAGCTGGGCGAGAACGTGGGGGTGGGGCCCACGGTGCCCGAGTTGATGGACGCCTTCGAGGCCAGCCCGGGTCACCATGCCAACATCGTCGATCCCGAGTTCACCCACGTCGGGGTCGGCGTGGTGTGGGTGGGTAGCACCATGTACACCACCCATCGGTTCATGAAGATGGAGACGGCACCACCTCCGCCCCCCGCGACCACACCGCCCCCATCGACCATCGCCACCACCCCAACCGTCCCCCCCACGGACACGACCCCGGTTCCCCCCACGACCACCACCGTCCCGCTGCTGGCCTTCGCCGATCCCGCACCGCAGCCGCCCGTGGCCGACCCCGCCCGGGTGGGGATGGTTCTCCGCACGCTGCTCGACATCGACGACTGAGGCAGCCATGCACACGGGCGATCGAACGGAACCGGCCATCTCGGCCCACGGGCTGAGCCGTTGCTTCGGCGACCACTGGGCCGTGCAGGGTCTGGATCTCGTGGTGGAGCCGGGTGAGCTGATCGCCCTGCTCGGACCCAACGGCGCGGGCAAGACCACCACGGTGCGTCTGCTCAACGGCGTGCTGGCGGCCAACGGCGGGAAGGCGTCGGTGCTGGGCCTGGACCCTGGCGCTGACGGTGACGAACTGCGTCGGCGCACCGGGGTACTGACCGAGAACGCCGGACTCGATGATCGGCTGACGGCCCGGGAGAACCTGGCGTTCACCGCAACCGTGCGAGGCTTCAGCACCAACCAGGCCAACCATCGGATCGATGAGCTGCTCGACCGCTTCGGCATGGGGGACCTGGCCGACGAGCAGACGGTGGGCTTCTCGACCGGACAGCGCAAGCGCATCGCCCTGGTGCGAGCGTTGCTCCACGATCCAGAGCTGCTGTTCCTGGACGAGCCGACCTCGGGTCTCGATCCCGCCGGCAGCCGCGATGTGGTGGCGCTCATCGAACAGCTGGTACACGATCACGGACGCACCGTGGTGCTGTGCACCCACTTCCTCGGCGAGGCGGGGCGTCTGGCCGACCGCATGGCCTTCCTCGACCACGGCGTGCTGCGCGCCTTCGGGCGACCGGCCCAACTGGCCGACGAGCTGTGGTCCACGCTCGAGTTGTCCATCGATCTGGGTCGGCCGGCCACCGCCGAGGAACTGGCGGCCATCCGTGTCGTCGAAGGGGTGTCGGCGACCAACGCCACCGACGACGGGGCCCGGGCGGAGGTACGCGACCGCGACCGCGCTCCGGCCATCGTGCGCTCGCTGGTGACGACCGGAGTCGACGTGTACGGGGTGGTCGCCCATCCCCCGACGCTCGAGGACGTGTACTTCGCCCTGGAAGCCCACATCGCCGCCGACCCCGAGTTCCGACTGATCCACCAACCGACCCCCCGAGTGCCGACATGACCTCGTCGATGACCATCTGGCGGGCCATCGTGGCCAAGGACCTGACTGCCGTTCGTCGCAGCAAGGCGGTGATGCTGCCCATGCTGCTGGTGCCCACGCTGTTGATGGTCGTGTTGCCATTGGTGGTGGGCCTGGCCGCCACCAGCCGAGCGGCCGGCGTCGAGTCGTTCCTGGCCGACTTCCCCGACGACGTGGTGGCGCCCATCGTGAGCCTGCCACGCGAGCAACAGCTGGTCGTGCTGGTGAACGGCTACCTGCTGGCCCCGCTGTTCCTGATCGTGCCGCTCATGGTGTCGGCCGTGTTGGCCGCCGACGCCTTCGCCGGGGAGAAGGAGCGCCGCACCATCGAGTCGCTCCTGCACCTTCCCATCACCGACCGTCAGCTCTACATCGGCAAGCTGGCCACCGCCTACATCCCCGCCCTCGCCATCTCGTGGGCCGGCTTCGCCGCCTTCGCTCTGGTGTCCAACGCCGTCGCCTGGCCGGTGATGCACCGGATCTTCGTGCCCACCCGTCTGTGGTTGGTGATGATCTTCTGGGTGGCCCCGGCCGTCGCCGGCCTGGGGCTGGGCGTGATGGTGCGGGTGTCGGCCCGGGCGCGCACCACCCAGGAAGCCAACCAGCTCGGTGGCGCGGTGATCCTGCCGCTGATCTTCCTCGCCGTGGGACAGGCCACCGGCCTGTTGCTCGTGAGTCTGCCGACGGCCCTGCTCATCGGCGCCGCGGTGTGGATCGTCGCTCTGTGGCTCAACGTGCGAGGGGCATCCACCG